>NZ_JBMEMN010000021.1:0-51858 GCF_049310905.1 Gudongella sp. DL1XJH-153 | reverse complement strand
GGTTTTTTCCTCAAAATTAATCATACCATACGGAGCTCTATTCTCATTTATTTTTCCTACAGTTATTTTACACTAACTAAGAGTCATTATTTCAACCTTGATTAATCTATTACATTATCAGTTTAAGAAGCCAATAAAATAATTGAAGCATAACTCGTCAATAGCTTTATTGGCTTTATTATTCTATTGGATTTTTAAATTCTCTGGATATAACTTTTATAGATATCTTTGCCTTTTTATTTCATACAATACAATTGATGCTGCGCAGGAAACATTTAAGGATGATGCGACTCCATCAATTGGTATTTCAACCATCGCATCTGCTATCTCTTTGTAGTTTCTGCTTAATCCAACTGTTTCGTTACCCAAAAGTAGTATTGTAGGTCTTGTGAAATCGCATTTATTAACAGGATAATCTGCCTGTGCACTGGTTCCTATAATCTGGAAATCTACACCCTCCTTTTTCTGATCTTGTACCCATTCATAAAGCTCATTGTGTGAAGGCAATCTTAAAATAGGCAAACTAAAAAATGTACCTACAGATGAGACTATAGTCTCAGGATCATAAAGATCCACGGAATGGCCTGTCATAATTAATCCATCTGCTCCCAGCGAATCGGAGGACCTAATAAGCGTTCCCAGATTTCCTCTGTTTGATGGTCTGTCAATAACTACAATCAGTGGATTCTCTGAAAGTTTTATCCTTTCCATATTGTCAGACTTCATTTTCACAATAGCCAACAGTTCTGATGTATCTTCCTTTCCACTTAACTTATCCATCAATCCATCTGTCATCTGATAAAGTGAATCAGCCTTTACATTGTTTATTATTTCCAATGCCCAGCCCGACAACTCTCTTTCACCTGAATAGAGAAAAGAACTAATCTCCCAATTGTTTCTGATAGCTTCATTTATATTTCGAACTCCTTCCACAAAGAATTCTCCATGCTTGTGACGTTTGTTTCTGTTTCTTTTAATAACATCAACATATTGAAAATTATTGTCTTCTTTTGTCACTTCTATTACTTTTCTTCTAACCACTATGTTGTCCTCCATTTCTTTGACCTCTCGAGTTTTTTATTAATATATCTCTAATATACCATAACTGATTAATCCAAAAAAGAGTTGCCAATCACCCTTAGTTTCTTTGGCTTTAGTGTTATGCATTGTAAAAGTTGCGGTATAAAGTTATTAACCAACCTAATTATCCGAAAACAAGATAATTAGGTTGGTTAACGATGAAAAAGATAAAGGGTGTCGCAATATGCTGATATAAACGGTTTCGTTACTTTCACTTACACTACTTTAGCTTCAGATGACAACAAGCCTGCAACTATTAAGACAGCTGTGCAGGATGGAGGTGACTGGGTAGACAAGGTAACATTCATAATGGCTTCAAACAAAGCATCTCTGGTTACAGGTACTGTAATCAATCCTTTCAATGGAAATCCAGTGGAGGGTGCATCTGTTATACTTGAGGAGAGTAGCAGCTCGAAACATCACTTTTTTGATAGAGCTACAACTGTAGATGGTTCCTACTCTATAGCAATGCTACCTGGAAGCTATCTCATTAATTTTGATATCAATATTGGAGATGCTAATCCTTATGAAGGAGCATACTCTGGATCCCATACAGAATTGCGGAAAGATGGGACTATAAAACTACGATCTGAATTACAGCTTTCACAAGGTCAGACACATACATTCAATTCCCAAAGAGTTATCCTTACGGGAATTGCAAGCAACTTCCCGGCTGGAACAGAAATTTACTTCACTCCAATCGGTACACAAAAACATCATTAGCAAAAGTCGCTGCTAACGGAAGATTCCTACTTGCATTGGACCCTGGAAACTATGAGATAACTGCTTTCGATGGTACGATTTACAGATCTTCTGTAACATTTGAAACAGGGAAAGTAAACGACATAGGAACAATTACTCGGTAATGGCTCTCCATCAAAAGAGGATACCAGACATTCTGGCATCCTCTTTTGATGGGTATATGATCCAAACAAGACTATCTAAACCAAACGGCCTAAATCTAAAGTATTTTTGAAATGATAGTGCCCTGTTAATTTTACTTTGCTCCCGATGGTTTCTTTCTAAGTTTAAGTTCAACCCCTTCTTCAATAGCTAACCTATTTAGAAGTTCCACAGCCTTTTCTGATTTTTGTTTTAGATAGAAGCTATCCTTGGATTTATATTTCACTAGTTGTTCCATGATTGTTTCCAAATCTGCAATATCAAAGAGATTAACCGCAATACAAAAGAACGTCTTTCTTCTACCATCATTAAATTCAGAAAGTAGCAAATCGAGTATTTCTCGTTTCTTAAACAACTCTGTATTATATGCCTCGATTCCTATTATCTGTGCTCTCTCAAGGTCTCTAAGTTGTCGCTGATGAGTTATAAATGAATCATATTCTTCTGCTCCCTCGTAATGGCTACATGGAAATTCAGGACACAGGTAACAATACTCAATTCTTTCATGCTCCAAACTGCATTTAGCTATTGAACATGATTGGTTTCCCTCGCCTCCACCACATCCTGGACAATAAGCTCCAATCTTCATGGGACATAAGCTGCAATTTAGGCCACAAAGTGATAAAGTTAAATTTGATCTGGTGAAATTTTTCATTTCTGATCAATCCTTTTAATTGATATCTATATTGATTTTTCCAAATGATTTTTGATTTCTTTCCAAGCCTCAAATTTATCTTCATAGGTTTTATAGGTCCTTCCAGGTATTGGGCTGGTTGACGGCAACTTAATATAATCGAGTGATGGCTTAGGATCAAATCCTATCAATTTTTTATAGGTTTGGAAAGCTTTCGCTCCATTAAATACTACACTACCAATATTAGGGTAATTTTCCAATAGATTTATGATATCATTTGCTTTTTCATTTTTTATATTTGAATCAAGGCTTCCTTCTCTTTCACAGTTTTCGATTACATCCCACAATGCTATATTATGATTCAAAATAAATTCAACTTTGTTTTTGTAATCCTCTTCCATGGGTCTCTCGAACAATTCGAACATGATTTTCCAAAAATGGTTTCTCGGATTTCCATAGTATTCATCTTTTTCCAGTGACATCTTCCCGGGCATTGACCCAAGAATTAGTATTCTCGATTTCTTATCAATTATGGGCTTAAAAGATTGTAATTCTTTCACAAAATCTCTCCTCGATCATGATCCGTAAGTTTTCACATCTACAATCTTATCTCACAAATATATCCATCTTAAATGGCTATCTATGGGTTGCATCTGTGACAATTTGCTGAATCTGCTTTTTCGACTCCATCAGGGTATAGTTTATCTTCTGTATAACCGCATTTATTGCAACTATATTGATGTGATAGTATGGAATCAGTAGGTAATCCACACCAATCACATGGTAGGCCCTCTTTCATTTTGGTTACTTGAAATCCTGGGAAACTGCATTCAGGACATAAATTACGGATATTCTTAACAAGATCCCTGGTGGCAGCCTCAATGTTTTTCATTCTGGTTGGATTGTATAATGCTCTCATATCTGGTTCTATGGTAAACTTACCTTTTCTGGATTTTCTGATTGCCAAGTCAGCAGCTTTTTTAAGCTCGTCTTTTGATGTTATTCCTTTTATTATCAACGGGCTTCTTCTAAAAGACCTTTCCGCTTTTACAACCATTCCATGTTCCGGGAAACCAGAGGATATTGCAAAATCATAAGCTTCCTGGAAGCTTGACGCAACCATATGTCCATAGTTGGTGTCTGTTGTGGTTGAAGCTCCGCTGATTTCCAAATTATTATCCCTATCTATTAAAAGTACAATTTCTCGGTTAATTGGAACAAATGGTATGGAAGGATGAGATCCAAATGAACCTTCACTTGAGAATACCAATGTTTTGTTATATAGATCCATAGCTGCATTAGCCTTATATCTAGCAGATTCCAATTGATCTCCCATACGACTTATTTCACCTGTAAATGTCCCAAATTTATCCGAATTAAACCCGCTTGGAATAATGATGTCAATCTTTAATTCTTCTTCCAGAATCGGTGCCATAGCTTCTTCTTTTCTATGCATGGTTGCCAATAGTCCTTCTCTTCCATTGAAAATGGAAGCAACAATTTCATTTGCAGTCAACAGTAAAACTCCCTTCACACTATATAAAAAAGTAAATTATCAGATGTTGCTATATATATGAGTCGCTTCTATTGAAGTAATTTCTTCAAAAAGTTAAATTGGTTTTTATTCAATTAAGTCATATATATTTTACTATATTTTGGGTCTAAGTCATAGAGTTTTAATATCATCAGTTTCCTTCATTGATCTATCAACTTGTCTTTGCTTAAGGAAAGTTTTTAAGGCAAATCCAATAAGAAAGATTCCCACAATTGCATTTAAAATTCTTTGCAGATTAATGCTTACTACAGCTGATACAGCATCACCCACCAAGGCAACAAGGGTTGTAAATATTAGGGTTGATAGCACAGCACCCAGTCCAAACAGGTACAGACTTCTCTTGGAGAGCTTATCTTCAGAAATTTTTGCGGAAAATACACCTGCCCAGAACACAATGGTTAACGGACTGGATACTGTCAGTATCACGGTTTTCATAAATATATTCGATGTTCCTTCAGCGGATAGGCTGAAGGATGGCATAAATGAGATACCAAATGATCCCATTAGTGTACTTAATCCAAAGATTATCAGTACCAAAGGTCCCAAATATCCCAGTAGTCTCTTTGCACTGGCACTTCTATTGATTATCGCACCCAAACCTAATATGGCAGCTAAAACAAACACAGCGTCCACAAGAGTGACCCCCAAAACGCCCAGCATTGCATATGAGAAGCCTTGGGTGATTGATGTTTGTAGTATAAGTAAGAATATTGGACCAATGGCTAATTGAAGGATCATTCCAAATCTGAATCCACTTCCAATCATATTGTATATTAAATCCTGTTTTTTATCCGTTTTTAACATGGTTCATCCTCCAGATAATAAATAATTCAACCTTTTGATATATTGTACCAAAATCACTGAGCATATCAATATTTTCTTTCAATTATCGTTTTATATAGATCAAAAGCTGACTCAACATCAAGATGTCGAGTCAGCTATTTTGTATGAACAATAATTTATTTTGTTGTATCCTCTCTAGCACTACTCTTAATAAATGAAAAGATTTCTTCAAATGCCTGTTAAGTTTCAGTGATAAGCGGAGCGGTTTCTGGATAGCAGTGGAACATACCCATATTAACCCTACACAAATAATTCTATTACAAGTATAGCAAACTCAAACTGACTTAGTCTTTTAATAAGACTCCAGCTTGCTTTATGAATTATTATCTGTTTAATACACTAATCTTCAACCACTCTTACAACATCTCCACCACATTTACTGCATTTTCCTTTAATTATCAACCCCATATTACTGTTTTCTACAGTATAGTCTATTACTCTGACAGCACCTTTACAGTTTGCACAAAAAACATTGCAAAGGAGTTTTTCTCTTGTCGTTTTTGGTATCCTATTCCAATCCAGATTAATAATACTCATCTTTAACAAAACCTTTCTCAATACTTTACATGCCTTTCAAAACAATCGCAAAACAATCGGAACTGTTCATTTTGTAATTTGACTGTTCTAGGACTCACGCTTTATACGAGCCATAAAGTCACAATATTCATTTTCAAAGTGATTGTTGTGGGCTTTTACATATCCAAACTCAACTCGCCTGTTTTCACAAAGCAACTCAAGTTTCTTCCACATTTCAATATTCTTTGCCTTCGTTCCGTTTGCTGTATGCCAATCATTCAACTTCCAATGTATTATCCATTCCGTTATCCCCTTACGGACATACTGGGAATCAGTAATAATCCTTAAATCATCATCGTATACTTCCAATGCTTTTATTACTGCTTCAAGCTCTGCTGAGCTGGAATCCTGACAGTTACAGAAGAACTCACTGGATTCATAAACTCCATCAAGATTCTTCCTAAGCACACAAAAAGCACCCCTGCTTAGCACTTCATCATAACTCGCATCAGTATAAACCTCAGGTATACTGACCTTGTCTTTATCAGATATAACAAATATTCTACCCTTGTCCTTAACTATTATGTTTTCCCGATTCTTGAATTCGGTTATATCCTTTCCATCTATCAGCGAAAATTCAAGTTTGAATCCTTTATAAAAACTTTCCCTGCTCTTGTTGTGGAGTATCCCCCTAAACTGAAACTCATTCTTCATAAGGAATTCTGAAAGGTCATTTTCATCAAGGAATTTCAATGACTTGTCTGAAGTGTCAAAATCCAAATTGACAACACTGAATCCGTCATCAACCTTAAAGGCGTATATTGTCCCATTTTCACCAGTTATTTCAAGACTCATCTGTTTTATATCCATAATCAAAATCTCCTAAAGATTAGTTTTTTATATCATCTATACAGGTCTCTACCATCTATTACAGAACAGTAACTCTTTCCAACGAATATTTTTCATACTCTTTGTTATTAACAATATTCTCAAGAATACCTACCAGAATAAATACCTCCTCATAGGTATTGTAAAGGGCTATAGGTGCCAGTCTGATTACATTAGGCTCCCTGTAATCAGGTATTACCTTGTTATCCCTTAAAGCCAAGCTTATTCTGTAAGCTTCTTCATGCTCAAGGGCAACATGACCACCCCTACGGGAATCTTCCCTTGGATTGCCAACTGAATATCCATACTTAGTCAGCTTGTTATCTATCAAATACATTAGGTAAGCTGTTATGTGAAGTGACTTTTCTCTTATGCTTTTTATTCCAGCCTCATTGAATATATCTAGTGAACCATCGATTGGTGCCATTGAAAACAGGTTGTGTGTTCCCAGTAACCATCCATTGGCATCCCTGTCCTGGTCGAACTCATGACTCATTAGGAACTGGCTTTCATCCTTGCTTCCAAACCATCCCTTTAATCCTGCGGATTTCCCAAAGTGCTTTTTGTTGATATACATTCCTGCAGTTGCTCCAGGACCTCCATTTAGGTATTTGTAAGTACACCAAACTGCAAAATCCGGGTCAATACCTTTAAAATCATGTGGTACTGAGCCAATGGAATGAGCAAGATCCCACCCTATTAATATTCCTCTCTCATGAGCTTCTCTCGTAACCTTTTTCATGTCAAGCAGTTGCGAACTTCTATAAAGCACTGATGGAAGAAGTATAAGAGCTACATCATCCTTCATCTCAGCGATGATGTCTTCCTCTTGTATGGTTCGGCCATCTCTGCTATTTATCTCTATTAATGCATCCTCTACCTTGTACCCTTTAAGCTCTATGATGCTTTTTGTTGCATATATGTCTGAAGGGAAATTAAGTTCATCTACAATGATTTTATATCTTTCATTTGTGGGCTTGTAGAAAGTAGATAGTGCCTGATGAATATTTGTTGTTATGCTTCCCATGAAAATAATCTCTTCGTCATCTGCATTTATTAGATTCTTAAACTTTTTTGCCAGTTTCTTTGAATAATTGAAATATTGACCTTCATCAGCACCCCAGATTCTGATGGCTTCCTTCTTCCATACCTGGAACATTTTATCGAGAGCATCCTCAGCATCCCTTGAACTTAAGCCTAGAGAATTGCCATCCATGTAAATTTCATCCTCATTTACATAGAATCTCTGTCTCAGGTGACTTAGTTTGTCATGCTTGTCCAGAGACTTAGCGTATTCCAGTCCATCCTTGAAATCATAAATCATTGTTTTTCCTCCTTTATCAAAATGATGCTGCATTATTCTGCAAGAAAGCTATTAATACTTCATTAAAATTCTCCGCGTTGTCCATATGAGCTGTGTGGCCTGCTTCCTCTATTATTTCATATCTGCAGTTTGGCTGACGTTTGGCCCATTCAGGTGATTGCTCCTGATAAATCTTTCCATTTGCACCGTCAGAGTCACCATGTACCAGTAAAAACGGTACAGGAACCATATAGTTTTCGGGTATTCCACAATCAGTCCATAGTGCCTGGACTCCTGACATGATTATTCTTATGAAATCATTCTTTGGAATGTGGTCCATTGCATTTAATGCGTACTCATTCACTGATTCCTTGATTGATAAATCAGTCACAGTTCTCAGTCTAAAAGTTTCTACCCTCATCCTTTTTAGCATCTTTGGCATGATGTGATACATCATCCTATAAAACAACTTGGGTTTCATGCTTAGGTCTGTGCATCCTTCCAATGCAATGGCAAGAACTCTTTCAGGATATTTGTATGCAAACATTTGTACAACATAGCCTCCCAAGGAATGTCCTACCAATATAGCTTTATCAACCCCTAAATCATCAATTATTGCTTTTAGATCATTGGCCATGTTCTTTATTGAAACATCATTACCAATTGGCTTTGAACTCCCGTGTCCACGCATATCCCAAGTCACTACTCTGAAGCCTTTTTCTGTAAATGCTTTAGTTTGATCTTTAAAAGAATTATGATCAAGGGTGGCACCGTGTGAAAATACTATTACAGGATTATCCTCCAAACCCTCAACCCAGTATTTTATATTAGATCCCATTCTTTTCAGTGTTCTTGCTTCATTCAAATCCAACATCCCCTTAAATAAAAGTTATCAACCAGAATATACCCAAACCTATCGCAATTGTCAGCAGTAGATTTTTTGTTTTCCATGCTACAATGATTGCGACCAAACCAGCAACCAATCTTGGATTCTGCGGCGACATCCATAATACCTCATCTTTGATCAAGATTGCTGGAAATATTAATGCAGACAATACGGCAGGAGGAACAAACCGCATCGCACGAGGGATCCATTCAGGAAGCTTTAAATTTCCGTAGAGATATATAAACGAAAATCGAAAAAGGAAAGTCCCGATTCCAATGATAATTACTGTAATAGCAAGCTGTAAATTACTCACGACCCGATGACCTCCCTTCATTTGACATCATCAGTTCGCTGATGGTCCCGGCAGCAATTCCTGCTATTGCAGCAAGAACCAGCCCAATATTCATGGGAAGACTTGAGGCGATGACAGCCACAATTCCACTGGTAACTATCGCAATATACCCAGGCCAACCTGCCACACCCTTGAAGAGAATCGCTATAAATGTTAAGGGAATTCCAAAATCAAGTCCCAGTTCCGGAGGTATGATTGAACCCATCAGGTAGCCTGCAATAGTGTTTACCTGCCAAATTATCCAAAGTGTAAGGGAAGCTCCAAATAGGAAGCTCTTGTAGTCTTCCTCAGGATTGTTCAAAAAATGCACCGATGAAATAGCGTAACTCTGATCGGTCATGCTGTATGCAAGCAATGCCTTCCACTTCATTTTTATTCCCTGCAAATATGGAGCAATCGACAAGCTGTATATCATCATTCTGAGATTAATAATCAGTGCAGTATATATAATTACAAGCACATGGGCGTTGTTGCTTATCAGCTGTAGCACCGCAAGCTGTGAAGCACCGGCAAATATTCCTATACTCATAAGCAATGTCATTCCCAATGATAATCCCGTGTTTGCAGCAGTAATTCCGCTTATCAAAGCAAAAGGAATAATACCAATTATTAATGGAGTCACGGACTTGAATCCTCTTATTGCACTCTCTTTATTTATCATTACAATTTACCTTCTTTCAAAAAACAATAATACAATAATACTAGTCATTCTATCACAAACATTCCCCCTTATCCATGGAATTACAATTTGGCCGCAATAAAAGACCTGCTTACACTGCAGGTCTTTTATTAAAAAACATAGGACTCATCAATCTCAAGAATAACGGTATCACATCCCTTGTTCTTTTCCTTAAACTCATTTGGATCCGCCTCAATAACTGAAAATGTACCGAAATGCATTGGAATTACAGTTTTTGGTCTAACAAATTCTGCTGCGATCACAGCATCATCAATATCCATAGTATAATTTCCACCTATTGGAAGAAATGCCACATCAATATTTTCCGATTCCAATAGCTTCATTTCCATTGTCAATCCAGTATCTCCAGAATGGTAAACCTTCTTGTTATTGACCTCAATTAAGAATCCACCTGGATTGCCACCATACACCATTCCCTCTTTTGTCTTTATTCCAGAACCGTGAAGTGCCGGAGTCATCTTGACAGTACCAAAATCGAATTTAAATCTACCTCCAATATGCATTGCATGGATTCTAATTCCTTTGTCTGAAAGATAATCAGATATTTCTGCGTTTGTAATTACCAATGCATCGTTTGCTTTGGCTAGCTCGACAGAATCACCTATATGGTCCCCGTGTCCGTGCGTAATAAAAACATGAGTAAGATTCTTGATATCCCTCAGTTTAATCCTTGAAGATGGGTTACCTGAAATAAAAGGGTCGATTATGCCTTTGAATGTGCCCTCCTCCACTATTAACGCTGAGTGGCCTAGATAGGTCAGCTTCATACTAAATCACCTCTCCTTTATATTAGATATACCCAGACAAAAAAGTTAAATAGCCTATATGTTAGTTTTTATTCCCAGTCATTCCATATTTCTGGTTTATAACCCACAGTTGCCTGCTTGCCATTCCTAACTATTGGAGTATTTAATAGTTTTGGGTTTTTCAAAACTATCTCTTCCCGGATACTGTTTCCTCTAATACGGTGAAGATTCAATTTTTCATAATCTTTGGAATTGGAATTTATAAGGTTATTTAAACCAACTGAAGCTTTTACACTTTCAAATTCGCCTTTACTTAACCCATACCTATACAAATCCTTATACTGGAACTCAATATTTCTTTCTTTGAAGTATCGCTCAGCCTTTTTTGTATCAAAACATTTATTGGCACCATAAATCTGAATATTCATCATTTCACCCACTAACTATTCGATTATTTCTTTTACCCTTCCTACAATCCCATCCTCCAGCATTACCTTGATCCCGTGAGGATGGTTGGTTGACTTGGTTAAAATCTTTTCAACTACCCCTTCTGTTAGCTTTCCGGATCTCTGATCTTGCTTCTGTACAACTCTAACTTGTGAACCAATTTTTAAATTTCCTCTCAAATTTCCATTCATAATAGATTACTTCCTCACTCTCAAAATTATACCATCATTGATTTCTGACAACTCCTGACTCTTTATCCGTACTAGGGAATACTCTGAACCTCCACCTGAGTATACATATTCCTTTTCCATTACCTTTGGATCGACAATAAAAGTAGCATTATAGCCAAAGGACGGAACTCCACCACAAGGGAAACCTGTCTTTTCCAGTATTTCATTTTCCGTGGCAGTCCTTGGCCTTTCAATCTTTAAAGCCTTGCCGACTCTGGATGTACTAACCCTATCTTCTCCTTTTACTATGGCTACAATCAAATCGCCTTCATCATTAACCATACAGATATTCTTTACAAGATCATCCGGAGTTGCTCCTGCTGCATCAGCTGCTTCCTGTACAGAGTGACATGTCTGTTCGAAGTGAAGGTGCTCTGCATCAACCCCCTTATCCACCATGTACATCTTTAACTTCTCTTCATACTCTATCATAATCTTCCTCCTCTCCAAATACTAGGAACGGTTTGGTGTTTTTTGCTTTTCCTACAGTTATTCTACACTGTCAAGTGCTCTAATAAACAACTATTTCTAGAACAAATGCTATTAATCCGGCTAAAAGACTAAACGGAATACTATACAGTAATTTCTTATAAAAAAATTCAACCCCAACAAAAGCAGTTTCATAAGGCATTTTACCTAGACCTAATAGAGTCCAACCAGTAATCATTGAAATTATCGTTCCCAGTCCTGCCCCAGATGCTGTTATTGAAGACACTATTGGAAAAAATGCATATGGTCCTACAGCAAGTAGCATCCCTCCAAAAGTTCCCAACACTACTCCTTTTAATCCTGCTTCCCTGGATAGCCAACCCTGAACAAATTCTCCTGGTATAAGCACTTCAATAAATCCAGCAAGTATAAATGCTCCCACTATTACCATGGCTGTTTTAATGAACTGTGTAAGACCCAATTTCAATCCTTCAAATTGCTTCTTGGTTTTTTTGCTGTTTATCACAAAAAGTACAATAGCCAAAATACTAAGGATTAATGTTGTTTGAGCCATTTCTCCACCTTCTTTCAAAGTATAAACCTACAATAATTGGTATGGGAAGGGTAATCAAATTTCTTATGATCGCAATATCTAGACTTACAAGACTTATTTCCATTGGCAACCTTGCAAAATCATAAACCTGTTTTCCAAATATAAACGAAATGAAAATATGAAATGGTAAGTTCTTGTCCTTTAAGCTCACAATAAAAGGATAGTAGATATAGGGTCCGCCTGGAAAGAGTCCGCCAGCTATAGCGCTTACTACGATGGATTTGATGCCACTGAATTTCTCCAACCAGTTTTCTATTGCCTCCTTGGTTAGCAAAACATTCAATTGTCCTATTATGATGAACGATGCTAGAATCATCAAGAAGGAATTAAGCGCTGTACCAAGTGATAACTCTAAGCCTTTTAGGACAAGGCTGCTACCTCCAATAAAGTACGCTACAAGCATTAGAATAATTGATGCCGAATATACAATAGTCAATGATTGTTTCATTCCCTCACTCCTGACATGGATATAGCTCTTAAATTATAAGCTCACCTTGATTTTATCATTCATCTGTTTAAATTAAAACATATTGTCCCCTATGCTTTACATTAACCCCATATCAAAAGACAGTTTGCAAACATCTGCAAACTGTCTTTGATTAATTTATCTTTAATTCACAGGAACATCCTATTCTCTCTGTTGATTAGTTCTAGTCTTCAAAAAGAGGGTTGGATCCTTCCTGAGTCTCACCTTCATATAAAGGATTCCCATTTTCTATTGTTATCTCCTGTGTTTCATTGTTCCAAGCAACTTCAAAACCAAGTGTCTCACTTATAAATCTAACCGGGACCACTGTTCTTGAATTAATGATAAATGGTCTAATAGAAGGATCATCATCCAGCATAACCTCTTCGCCGTTAATCCTTGCTGTATTATTCCCAATCCATAGTTCAAGGATATTGTCTCCAAGTTTGTATTCTACTTTTCTTTCTTCACCATTCCAGTCAATTTCTGCTCCAAGCTCTTCCCCAATAAATCTAAATGGTACCATTGTCCTATTGTTTTGGATAAAGGGAGGAACTTCCAGTACTTTCCGAACATTTCCTGTGATGACATCTTCATTTCCAATCTTAATAATAATCCTATTGCCTCCATTATTATCATCTGGATTTGCTACTCCAGGTACTACATCGTCCAGCCCGTCATCATCACAGTCCAGATCACCACCTATTCCAAGTGGTATAAAGAATTCATCCTTTAGATACTGTTTAGTTGAACTATCATCATCCTGGAAGTAAAAAGCCAAGCCTTTGTCGTTTAACTCACACGAATTTAACGTTTCTGAGGATTTGAACTGTTCTTGAATAGAATCTGCAAATATCATAGCTAATACAACATCTGCATTGCGATTCCCTAGGGTAAAGTTCATTTCTTCAATTTCCAGATTTTCCAATAGAGTAATGTTACTAGTTTCTATAGGAATTCTTATCTCCAATCTTTCAGCAGCATCAAGCAAACCATCGTCATCACTATCTGGATCATTATCGCCTATATAGACCGCTGTACTAGGCTTATTTGATCTTGAGCTATTGTAGTCCTGTGCTTTTGTTTGATATTCATCTGCATCATTATCGATGTCATCTTCCGCAGATCTAGAACTGTATTTATTGGACCTTGAGCTGTTGTAATCCTGTGCATATGAAACAAGTTGAAATACCATTTCCGCTTCAGATGCCTCCAGATTAGCATTCAAAAAGTTTGCTAGTAATTCCTGAACTGACAACCAGGATTGTCTTGTTTCATCCTCCAACAAAGACTTCGTATTTCTTAGATTTTCCTGGAATCCGTCAGAGACTCCGATATTCATCTTTTCTCTGTAATTTTCCATTTCCATTTCAGCTTCTCTTATGATTTCTGCTTTTTCTTCTGTCCACCAATCATCTGTTGCCCCCAAAACTGGTGATACGTTCATAGTTAAAACCATTATAAAAGAAATAAATATACTAATTATTTGTTTATTCATATTAAGCTCCTTTCAGTCTAGTATCAAATGTCTACCCAAACACATTTTCTAAATGATAATTATTATCTATATACCCTGTGACAAGTCAGGGTAACATGTTAATCTGATAAGCAGAAGTTGTATTAAAAGCTTAGCTGAAAGTATATTAGTAAATATAGGTTCCTAAAGATTTTAATTTCACTTCTTATAAATAGGCACTAGTTTTATTTTAAGACTATCTGGGTAGTAGAATAACAAGAGGTTAATTTGTTTAGGAGCCTAAAAAGGAGGAATTGGAAATGTCAGTTGTTAAGGTTGTTGAGATTCTGGCTGAATCCACCGAAGGTTGGGAGGACGCTACTCAGAAAGCTGTAATGCAGACTTCAAAGACAGTAAAGAACATTACATCTGTTTACGTAAAAGATTTCCAGGGTATTGTTGAAGATAACAAAATCGTAAAATATCGTGTAAATGTAAAGATTTCTTTTATAGTAGACTAAGATTTAAATCGTTAAAAACAAGAAGATTGACCAAAGCTTGAAAGCTTTGGTCAATCTTCTTTATCTTACATAGTATCTTTACAACAAGGCATAAATTCACCAACAACAATGCTCTAAATATGATTGTCCTTACTTCTCATAATTTCATAAAATCGCTTCAAGTTTTCCGGCATGATGTATTCTCGCTTTGCTTCCCTTTTCTCATTACTTCCATATACTTCTTTCAAAATAGCCTCTGTGATCATTGCCTTAGGAGGAACGGTGTATTCCTGACCTTGGTAAACCCAAACACGACAATCAACATCATCACCGCATAGATCTCCACAAGATTCACAAAGACTCTCTTTTACCTCCATTTGAATATCACTGCCATTTACACGAATAGTGGGAGAGCTTAAAAAGTGGTACTCATTTGCTAGTTCCTCGCTTATAACATGCACTTTATTCACAACTACTTCTACACCAGTTGCTTCAAGTACCTTGGCAACATCATCCAAAGCATTGTCAAGGCTTACATCCGTTCCTTGGCATCTTGTACACACACTTAAATCGAGATATAATAAATCAATTACCATACTTCTTTCATTATTCTCTTTCTCTTTTGATGTATCACAACAATCTGTACCACATGTGCAGCCAACTGCATCCTTATCTTCCCACTCCATTTTCAAAGTTTTCATTTGAATACCTCCATTAAATAATATATTTTTTGCGTCTACACTATTAGACGGAGATATCATCAAAAAGACCCACGTTTACAAACAATTTATACAAGAAAATTCTTCGTTTGTGACATTCTTATTAATCAACTCAATAATGTTTCCTTGTTTATCGGATTTAACTTCACAACAATTGAGCATTGTCTCTCTTAACTTTTTCCGTGCTCTCTGCACTCTATTCTTAGTTCCTGAATAGCTCAATCCCAATTTTTCTCCCAATACATTTTGTTGAACTCCATTATAGTCGCATTCAATTATCGCTACTTTATATGATTCCGGTAAAAATTGAATCATTTTTAGAAGGCAGGATGCAGCTTCGAAATTAAAGTTATCAAGCTCATTTGTATAGAAGTCCTTAGTTTTTACGGTATCAATATCATCCATATAAGTAAATCTGTCATTAGTCCTGTAGTAGTCAATTATTTTATTACTTGCTATGGTGTATAACCAAGCTTCAACATTCCTGACATTTATAATTTTTCTCTCATTTTTGACTACACACAAATAGATTTCCTGAAATATATCCTCAGCTTTATATTCATCTGACACTTTTCTTCTAATATAGCTTTTTAGTTTTTCATTATACATATTCCATAATTCTTCGGAATTCAATTGAAACACCTTCCTCTTATCTCTACTAAGTGCCTAACTAATCCTACTTCCTCGATTAAACTGGCCACCTTTATAAACACACACTTTCATTACCTTTGTTGAGTTCAATCGAATCAGGCAACTATTAAAATTAATCAGCAATTCGTTCTGCCATTCTATATATTTCATCCACTTCATCCTTTGAAACCAATGAATTAAGAATATGAGCTATGATAATTATCCCAGGTATATTAACAAAAAGTCTTGTCAAAGCAAATGGTGCTCCCAAAGAGGATATCTCAAAAAGGAACATGGGTATTTTAGTTGTTGACCAGGCTCCTATGAAAATAAGGATATTGCTGAATTTTACACCTTTCTTCATAAATACTGCTGCAACCGGAAAGGCTCCGTATAATGGCCCTGCCGCTGCAGAACCTATGAAAAATGCCAGTAGAATTCCCTTTATTCCAGAGTCTTCTCCCATATACTTTACCATTGTATCTTTGGGTACCCATGTGTCAAGCAAGCCTAGCAATACAAATATCGGAGGAATTATCAGGATCATTTCCTTTAAAGTCATCATTGTAGTGCCAATTGCCCTTGTACCCAGATCCTTATCAACAATATTTATAGCTCCCACTGCCATTATTGCAAGTAAAAACCATTTATATCTTATTATTAGTTTTATCACACTAAACTCACCACCAGACTTATAGCATAAGCTACAATAAATGAAAATACATAGGCCATAGCATTTCTGTAAAGAGTAATCTTAGCACCAAAATATTTTACTTCGATAGGCATTGTAACAATTCCAACCATCATTAGAGTAGATACAAAAGCACCAATCTGCATATAACCTGCTCCGCCCTTTATTAAAAGGTCAGCAGTAGGAAAAGCAACAAATCCCGGTATAAGTGTAACTGACCCTATAACTGAAGCCAAAACAATACCAAACCAGCCTGAGTCATCACCTATTACCTTAATAATAAGCTCCTGATCTAGGATTGCCATCATAAGGCCAACCATGATTATTACCACAAGAAATTCTGGTAAAATCTTTTCAAATGCCTTCCACGCCTTTATCAATGATTTTATTGTCTTGGTCTTATCCTTTGAATATGAATAAATCAAGAATCCAAATGTCCCTAAATAAAGCAACCAATCCATTCCAAACCTCTTTTCAATACAGTATAACCCTTCATTCTGTAACAGATGTAAGAGTATAGTGTCTACAAAATATTATGAATGCTCGTATGCGTATATGTGTATGTGACTATACGTAAATATTATTCCTATGTTTATATTCTGTCAAGGTGTATTTTGTTTTGGTACATGTCTATTCCTTATCCTATGATAAATAAGGACGATCAAAACGTTTTTCATATGCATTATTTGTTTTAAGCTGATGGTCCCAGAAAAGATTTAGCAATCTCTTACTAAGTAGGTTAAAGAGAATCTGCATACCCTTGCCATATCTAATTGGCTTAGCCAATTGAAAAATATCTATTTTGCTGAATTCTCCTTCATAGACCAGGTTCTCAATCGTATTTGCCAATGGCTTGATCATTTTATCTTGAGCTGTAGCTGGCCTCATTTGCAAGCCTTCCATCCCACCCTTAATGGCTGTACCAAGATATTTTCTTCCTAACCTTACCGCCAATTGTTCGAAATATGCTTCAAGGTAGCTTGACTGGCTGCTTTCAGGGAATCCTGATTGTACAAAAAAGCTTATGCTTCCTTCTGAAGCTTCAAGCTTCTCGATAAAACCCATTACATGGGAAGGCATCGCATGGACATATAAGGGCATGAATAGCATAACATGTTTTTCACTCTTAAAAGATTTTGACCACTCTTCCCATTTTTCCCTTTTCTTCAAATCTCGTATCTCAACCTTATCTCCAAGGGCTTCAACAACTTTTTCCAGAATAAGTGTAGAATTACTGCCACTAATTCTGGGAGAACCGTTATAGATCACCAGCTTTTCAATAGATTCTGTTGATCCAAAAGCCACAGCATGGTTTTTAGCACTTCTTGAATCCAGTGGGATTAATTGACTATTCCCTTTTTCAACTATACGATATGCCTTGGACTTAAAATGATATGCAGTACGGTACAAATAATCCTCAATAACTTGCTCTTCTTGGTCTGTTAACCCTTCAGTATCATAGTAGAATACCAAATCAGGATAATTCTCATATCTTTCGACATGATGACATTCACCATCTACCAGTTCTATGTATGGATGGTGATGGGGAATTGTTCTGTCTAGAAAAGCTTTTGCTCGATGATTGAGAAATCCTTGAGCTGTATCCATCAGTAAAATTACAGTATCACTATTTACATAGTCAACATATGATTCAGCCATTTCATCCTTCATGACACACATGCCAGGGGTCTTAAGCCAACAGTTCCAGCAACCTATGCATGATTTTATGGATTGTTCTTCTAATCTAACTATCTTTAAAGGTTCATCATATAGATTTTGGATAGTTTCATTAAGCCCAACGTTTTGTTTATCTCCTAGATCAAACAAAGTTTTCATCTCTTCTCTCCCCTAGTTTGCTTAATAGTTTGTATTAGAAACCCTTCTTTTCCAACCACTCATATAGGGTTTTTTCTCGGTATGATGTTTTCTCTTCATCTCCATCGTATTTTCCCAATGGCAATTTATCCTGAATATTGCCATCCATAAGAAAGATTACTCTGTCAGCCCGAGCTGCCACCTTCACATCGTGGGTTACGATTATTACTGTTGTTCCGTCTAGATTGATATCATTAATGATATCCAATACTCCTCTTGATGTGCTGCTGTTTAGGGCACCAGTCGGTTCGTCCCCAAATAGAATATCTGGCTGGTTGATCAATGCCCGGCATATGGCTGCCCGTTGCAACTGACCTCCTGAAACTTTTTTTATATCATTTCCAGCTATGCTATCAATGCCCGTTTTTAGCATAAGTGCATCGGCATTTTTATTTACCTGCTCTCTTGAGATCTTCCCAAGCTTAAATCCTGGAAGTATAATATTGTCCCTGATAGATAAATTTTTTAGAAGAAATGAGTGTTGAAAAACAAATCCGACTTGTTCCAGTCTTACTGCGCTCATTTCTACATCGTCCAGCTTTGAAATATCTTTCCCACAAATTAGAATATTACCTGAAGTAGGTCTATCCATTCCACTGATACTATAAAGTAATGTTGATTTCCCAGAACCAGACTGCCCCATGATTGCTATGAACTCACCTTCTCCTACCTCAAAATTTATATCGTTCAATACCTGTGTACCTTCATAGCTTTTGTATAAATTCTCTACCTTCAGTATTGTTTCCATATTGCACCTCCTCAATTTTTCTATTCATTAATAATAGAAATAATATTGTATCTTTTTATTATCCTCAAAACGATCCATGTTGACAAAAGTATTAACACCAACAACAGCAATGGAATCAACATGTATTGAACTAATGGATCGACAATTAACTCAACCTTTTGAACACCAAGCCCCGAAATGCTCAACACTAGATTAACTATCCTTTCTCCAAATACCCCCGTTAAAATTACACCTGTAAAGATTCCAGCTATGGCAACAAACCCAATTTTGATCAAGTACTGTTTTTTAATATCTCTTTCGGTAAACCCTAAAGCCTTCAAGATTGCGATTTCCGACAAATCTCTTGCCAAACGCAGTCTTAGAAAGAGCACAGTAATTAGCATTACTAAACATGCTCCTATAATAATGATTAGCAAAACAATAGTCTTAAGCTGTACTACAACCCCTCCCAGAGTCTGGTTGATAAACTCCTCCATTGGGGCTACCGCTACCCCAGGTCCAATGATATCAGACCATTCATCTGCGGTTTTTTCAACTTCAGCATTCTCCTTAAGGTTAACAGAAAAAGAATATTTTTCGCTTTTCATTTCTGAAAAATCATATTTTGATTTAGCTGTGTATCCACCGCTGGTAACATCCTGATATACTCCAGAAATAATAAACACCTTCTGTTTGTCATTATATAGAAGCACCAGCTCATCACCCACGTTTTTTCCTATTTCATTGTTGTTGAGGTAGGAAATGGCAATTTCATTTTCTGCATTAGGTGCCTCTCCGCTAATATACTTTAACTCATTCCCCGAGTTATCACCACTGTCTATATGCATATTCATAGGTCGATTTTCAGCATCGGTGGTCTGAACACGTACCCTTCTGTATTCATAATAGCTTTCAATTGAATCATCATTCTCCAGGACTTGTATTACTTTGCCGTAGTTGGCTTCAAGATCTTCCCCATTTTCAACTTCAATCAGGATATCCTCCAGTGAGCTTCCCATATAGGTAATAAACTCGGATGACTCAAATGTATTCATCAGATTAACAGGAACCATAATCATCAATACTGCAATAAGAACAACTGTAAATACTACTATCCAGTTTCTAAACTTGTAGAAAACCTCTCTGATTGCCATCAACCAGTTAATGGGAAGCTTCGTTGATTTATGTAGACCATCTCTTACATGACCCTTATCCTTATCAAATCCCTTTCCTTTAACTAATGCATCCACAACAGTAACTCTTTTAATTTTCTTTAGCACTTTATTGCAGTAATAGTTTATCAGTAAAAAAACAAATATTCCAACAGCAAGTGATACTACTATTGCTAAAGGAGACATGCTCATATTTCCAAATGTAGTCCTGATATGACCTGTAAACACATCACTAGTCAGTAATGCTATTATATATCCCATAATTACAGCTATTACCGCTAATATCCTGTACTTGATTAGATAAATATTCCTGATATCGGTAAATTGAAGTCCAATAGCTTTCATTGTACCTATTTCTGAGACTTCTTCTTCCAAGGCAGCCATTATTGTAAACTTGACGCAGATAAAAGAGACAATGATCAACAGTATGCTTACCAGAAGCAAGACAAACACAGTTGTAATATCGGTTATTGCACTTAATAAAAAAATCATTGCATAGGTTACTGCCTGTCCATTCTGTGGAAGTCCTGCATTCTCATAAGCTGTTTGAAAATCCGAAGCCTCTTTTGAATCTGTGAAATAGGCCTCTATAAGATATTCATTTTCGCCGACTTGACCATTAAGCATATCAAAATCGTCATCACTTAACAGTATTCTTGTTGAAGAGACCATAGGGGAGTTCATCTGTGAGTCCAGAATGAATTCCTTGATAATAAACTCCTTTTGGATATCATCAAAGGTCAGAACGACTTGATTGCCGATTTCCATATCATACATTTCCTTCAAAAGTACTGGAATTCCGATTTCCCCTTCATCCATAACTACTCTTTTATGATCGAAATCAACAAGCAAATCCTTGGTTTCGTTCTGCTTTACCAGACCAATTCCAAGACGGTTATCAGAAAGATCATATGTATCATTATTGCCAAAAACACTAATAGATTCCCCGTTTATATTAATCATTGTTACCGTCTGAAAGTAGGTTAGCCCTTCATAGTTTGATGCGAACTCATCTACTCTATCCTGATTGATTTCTCCCTTATGCATCTGAAGAAAATGAGGTGGCTGAGCTTTCTCATATAATCCGGAAATTGATGCAAAGGTTTGTACTCCCATTATCACAGATAGGATGGCCAGTCCTGCTGAAAACATCATAAATAGAAGCAAGGCAAGATTAATAACTTTATTCCTTTTAAAATCATTTTTCACAATTAACCAGTTCATACCCAATCTCCAATCCCTTGAATTTTTTTGAAGATTTTTCAATATCAAACCGGATATTACCCAATCAATGAGACTTGAGAGCGCATGGTATTATCGAGCAAATGAAACAATACCACTAACCAGTTACAGATATAATACCATAATAAAATGTTAATGTTTAGCAATTTAAATTGGTATTTTACTCTATATCCAATTCCATCTTTATAAAAGAATTCTTCGCTTGAATCATTCTCCCGGTACAATGAAGACTTTTTCTTAGAAGAAAAACAATTCCCAGAAAATATTGAACTAGTATCTTCTGGAAATTGTTTTATTCTGCTTGTGAACTGCTTATATATTCTTTCCGGCTATCCTTCCAAATACAATGCATTCTGTAATAGCGCAGCTAGCTAAACGACTGGCTCCATGAACACCTCCAACAACTTCACCTGCTGCATATAGTCCAGAAATTGAGTTTCTATTAAAATCCAACACCTGTGCTCTCTCGTTGATTAATAGACCTCCCATAGTGAAATGGACTTTAGGCCATAGACGCATGGCGTAAAAAGGTTTTTTCTCGATTGGAGAGGCTTCATCCACTATCGGTTTCTGAAAATCTTCATCTATACCTTCTTGAACAAAATCGTTATATCTGCATATTGATGCTTGGAAGGCTTCGGAATCTATATCATAATATGCTGACAGTTCATCTATGGAGTCAAATGTCTTAACCACATTATTTTGAATAGCTTTGGATATATCCCAGCCAGCAGTTTTAACGGCTTTATCATCAGCGATGCCAACACACGGATGCCCTATATCCAAAATGGAATCAGCAGATTGTTTTCGATCTCCAAATTCATTCATAAACCTTTTCCCAGTATTGGGATCCACTACTATACCGTATTGAAAAAGAATATAGTCCGCAAATAATGGCCCATGACCAAAACCAATCTCGTCTGGTGATGCCCAGGCACCTAGCTGAATTTTAGATAGCTGAACCGATGCAGCTCCAATGCTTAGAGCCGCTTTTAAAACCTCTGCAGTAGCAAACGGCTTATTGGTAGTTTGGATCTTTTCATCCAGTCTTGGGTCTTGAATAGATCTGAATTCTACATCTGCCCCATATCCTCCAGAAGCGATAACGATTCCCCTTTGAGTTCGAATTTTAGTAGGGGAGCCTGTATCAGTCTTATAATCATAATCTAGTAAGACATCCCCTCCAACAACTTTCCCTTGTTCATCTATGATTATGGATCTAAAAGAAGTGCTGTAGAGAATGGGAATATCTAATTCATTGATTTTTTTCAACATCTTTTTAAGAATAGTTCCCCCTGTAATACCTTCTGGTGTATAACACCTGGCGACGCTATGACCTCCAAATTTATCAACTCGGTCCAAATATGGGACCTTGAGAACATCTATGGTCCATGCTAGAGCACCTTTTGCATTGGATACAAAGGCATCCAACAGTTTGGGATGATTTAACCCAAGGCCTGCTTTTAGCATATCATCATACATCATTTGTTCACTGTCTTCAATTCCCCACTTTTCTTGAAATTTTGTATCAGGAGCTGCAATCCCTCCATCGCTAATAATGGAATTACCACCTGCTTTTTTCATTTTCTCGATGACAACTACCTTTTTTCCAGCTTCAGCTGCTTCAATTGCTGCAGTCAATCCAGCAAAGCCACTACCAACAACAAGTACATCCACTTGTTTATTCCAATGATTTTTCTTTTCCATTATAATCTCCATTCTATGTACTAGAGGATTAACTTACAATTTAAATTTACTTCATATTGCCCAATTCTTTTTAAAATGATAGACAATCAATACAGTAAATAAGAACATCATCAGGATGATACTTATTCCCCCTGCTGTGTTTGTCAGGATAGTAACCATACCATGAGAAAAGTTAGCCATTGCATGGAACAATAAAACTGCCAATATGCTTTTTCCTGTTTTTATATATAAAAGTGTAATCATAATTGATAACATAACAGTGTACATCGTATACCCTGCTAGTGCTAATGGAATTCCATAGGCATCTGTAAGGCTGTATTGTGTTGAATCGACAATGAAAAATTTAGGAAGATGCCAAACTGCCCATATCATTCCCATGACTATACCTGCTTTAATGGGTTCATATCTTTGCAACAATCGTGGAAGAACATATCCTCTCCAACCAATCTCTTCACCTGCTGGTCCTTGAGCAATAACAAAAAAAACTACCAGAGGAATCACTTGCCATACTTCAGGATATATAACAGGAAGGAGAATTGACTCAAATTCCAAACCCACAGTAACATACGCTATTAAGTAAGAAGCTATCATAATAGCTGGCATCAAAAAAAGAGCAAACATGTACCAAGGAAACGAAAACTTCACCTTTGTCAATTGATTAGTCAGTTTTGAAAGACCTGCTCTACCTTCTACTGAGAATATAAAAATCAATCCAAGTATAGATGGCATGAAATTACCAATCCTTACAAATAACTGTTCTGGTAATGACACATCAATTTCATAGACATTAAGTAATGCCGGAAGCCAAAGCAACCAAGATAGAAAATATGTAATACTCAAGAATAATATTATTCCAGAACCTCTATCTTTATTTCTGCTATTATAATCCCTATTATTAATCATATTTGCTTAACACTCTTCCTTCCAAAACAATATTCTATTTAAAACAACTATAAAGATTCTTTGATTTATCAGAATAGATGTAGCTTTGTCTAGATTTTAACATTTAGCATCTTTTCTTTCAACAAAATGTTCAATTCCAGCTTGACTCTTGAGTAATTATGCTTATTTTCATTTTGCATATTGTCAACTCTCTTCATGGAAATGATTGATATTAATCCCAAAAAATGGTATGCTGAGTTGTTAAACCAAATATTATTGTTACTGCATTTCAGTAGCTTTGATATGAAAGATAGTATGTTAAAGAACTTATATTCCAAGTTTTTTAGTAGATAAAGAGAGGTAATAATATGTTAAAAGTTGATAAACTGTCGTACTCATTCCCACAAAAAGATCTCTACAAAGAGATTTCATTTGAATTGGAAGATGGCCAACACTGTGCCTTTATTGGCTCAAGTGGCATTGGGAAAAGTACGCTCATAGATATAATCATGGATCCGGAAAGATACATGTTCGATGGCACTCTGGAAATGAACCCAAATTCAAGAATTGGATATGTTAGTCAGTTTTCACAGCTGGACAACACTCAGCAAATTAGTGTTTTTGAGTATATTGCAGAAAAATACATTAAGTTGCAAAATGAAATAGATGCAATTTTTACTAAGATGGAAACTTCCTCGGATATAGATTCCTTATTGGAAGAATATCAAAATGTTCTAGACACCTTTAATGCAATAGGTGGAGATGATTATGAAAATGTCATTGATAAAAAGCTTAATCTCGCCAATCTGAATAAGCATAGGGATAAATTGGTTTCTGAACTTAGTGGTGGTGAATTCAAACTAATTCAAGTAATCAAGGAAATGCTAAACAGTCCAGATCTTGTAATTATGGATGAGCCAGATGTATTCCTGGATTATGAAAACCTAGTTTCCTTAAAAGAACTGATTAATTCTCACAAGGGGATATTGCTAATTATTACGCACAATAGATATCTCTTGAATCACTGTTTCAATAAGATATTACATCTTGAAAATATGGAGATTCAAGAATTCGATGGTAGATACATTGATTATAACTTCGAGTTGCTTCAAACGAAAATTGAGTTACAAGAACTGGCTTCCATAGACGATGCAGAAATTGAGCGAAACAGTATCCTAATAGAGAGACTGCAATTTATGGCAAATCAAAATGCCGAAGCTGCAAAAGGGAAATCTGTAAATGCAAGGGTAAAGATTCAGGAAAGACTAAAAGCGCGAAGAATCAAGGCCCCATTTGTAGCCATTCAACAACCGAATATTGCTTTTGATATTGATCATGAAATAGAAGTTATGACTGTTCTTGAAGTTAATAATTATAGTGTTTCCTTTGACGATGTACTACTTGAGGATGTCAACTTCGAGATAAAATCTACTGATAAGGTAGCTATTATTGGTGCAAATGGTACCGGAAAAACAACATTATTGAGAGATGTATTTAAAAACAACAATGATGCTATAAAAATTGATCCCGAGGCTAAAGTTGCTTATCTCTCTCAACTTCAAGGAGAGATGTTGAATGAATCCAATACAATAGCTGATGAATTCTTTGACGCAGGATTTAAATCTTATGATGATATTAAATCGAGTATTTCAAACTATGGTCTTGATGAAGAAATTATTGATCAAAAGATAGAGTCGTTATCAGGTGGAGAAAAGAATATGCTGCAATTGGCTAAGATTGCTGCAAGCAATGCAACATTTTTGCTCCTAGATGAGCCTACAAGTCATCTGGACACATATTTTCAAATTGCATTGGAAAAAGCCCTTCAAGACTATAAAGGTGCAATTCTAATGATTTCTCATGACTACTATACAATTGTAAATTCCATGGATTATGTTTTGATCATTGAGGACAATACAATTAGAAAAACTAGTATTAAGAAATTTAGAAAGATGATTTATAGCAAACATTTTGATAGAAACTATTTAGAAATTGAACAAAAGAAAAAATCCATTGAAACTGAAATTGAACTGGCTTTAAAAGATAATAATTTTGAACACGCAAAACTATTATCAGAAGAACTAGAAGAGGTTATAAAATTGCTATAAATAAGAAAAAAAGTTCCACTTTAGCTATAAAGCATCCCAAATACTAGAAAATCTATTATTTGGGGTGCTTTTATTAGTAAAACCCTTATGTTTTCAAAAGTCTAATTAGATATTTCATTCATATTAAATTATATTAGAATCTAACCTTAAATAGAGCAAACCCTCGAAAATGCTATAATACCGCAGTTCCAAGAGTTTATTTCATAGAATGCTCCAAAATAATCTCAATATAGCTCAATAATTTATTCTAAGCTATCCTTACCAGTTTCGCCCGCCAACAAGGGTGTTGTTCTGTCTAAAGGCCATATATGCATCATCACGCAGGTCTTCTCTATTTTCAACAAGTATCAGAATTTTCCCCTCTTCCACCAGATATTCATAATTCTTGGCATCCTCTTCATCAACGCCCAATTCAACCAAGGCGCCTATCAGTCCACCAGTTACACTACCTGCAACTATACCACCCAGTACTCCTGCAATCGGACCTGCAGCAAGTATAGGCCCAATTCCGGGTACAGTAACTAGGCCCAATGCAGGTAATGCTGCATAAAGACCGCCTAACGTTCCACCAATTGCAGCTCCTCCAGCGACTTTTTCAGTAAAGCCCTGGGCTTCAACATCGACATCTACTTCATCCTCTATTCGCTCAAGTTTCTCGTCATCCTTCACTACCAAAGTTATTTCATCCTCACGATATCCAGATTCCTTTAAACGTTTAATAACTTCTACAGCTTCCTCTACCATTCCGAATACACCTACCAGAACTTTACCGTCTCTGGTTTCCTTTGTTTCTCTACTTACCTTGTTATCAACTTCAGCTTCTCTGTCTCTATAAACTGTATCTTTCTCAACACGATTACCATCTTTTCCAATTTGATCTTTCATTTTTTCCTCCTTTTAAAACCTATACTCAAGTTAATAAATTTCTCCCAAAGCCTCTGACTTCAAATTAAGAAGATTAGCTTCCTTGCTTTTTTCTCTTAACTGTACCCACTAACTAATAAAATCAACTAATTCGTCGCGCAGCTATGATTCCGGCGACTAATGTTATGATAAAGAGTATCACAAAGATATAAAAGAGAATTTTTGCAATCTCAATAGCTACACCTGCTACTCCGATAAATCCGAAGAACGCTGCAATGAGAGCTATGATAAAAAACACTGCCGACCATTTAAGCATATGCTTCACCCTTTCATATGATGAATTTAAATCCAGTAATACTGATCCCATATATAATATTGATGCCCGCAATATGAAATTGCTAAACAGGAAGTAGATTGGCAAGAGTTATGTAATTTGGTAAAATCAGTTCGATATGAATACTGGCCCATATTGCTTGTAGTCTGCTAAAGTGATATGATAATTATAACTATATCATCTAATACCAGTCACTCACGAATTGGAGGAGTTATCATGAATAGCAAAAAAAGCACGTCAAATAGAACACATTATCGCGGCGCAGATGATTTTTTGCCAGATCGTTTACTAAGATTGAGTGTTCCTGGTACGCTTTCGAGATTGCAGGAAATCGACAATGAACTTGCTGAACAAATTAGTGATCTCAAATTACAAAACGATGAGTTGCAGCAGGCAAGAACGGACTTGGAATTACTTCTTGAACAGTACTCCAATCTTTATGATTCTGCTCCCGTTGGCTATATAACCCTGAACAGAAGTGGCCATATTTTGCATGTTAACTCAGCTGGTGCACGTTTGTTCAGAGTTGAACGTCCCCTTCTGATAAACCAGCATTTCCAAAAATTTATGTCTTCTAAGTCTAGGTCTGAATTTACCATTTTCCTGGAAAATGTATACAAGGACCACTCCCAACAAATCTTCGAATTCGAGCTGCAAAGACCGGAAGATACTATTATTGTCCATATGGAGGCACGTGAAAACAAGGAAGGTGATACATGTATTGCCGCTCTAATAGATGTGACAGAAGAGGAACAGGCGAAAATGCTTCGCAAAGAAGAGCACACCTACCGCACGATATATGAAAACATAACACATGGCATTGTTCTTTGTGACCGTGATGGTAAAATTATATCAGCTAACCAAGCTGCTGAAACCATTATTGGTCTAACTTTGAATCAAATGGAAAAAAAGAGATTGGTAGACTTTTTTTCAAATCCCATCCATGAGGATGGACAAGCTTTTTCGGAAAAAACACTACCCTTTATGAAAATCCTCAATTCAAATGAAGTGATGCAAGGACTTACAATGGGTTACATGCCAATTAACTCAACGTATTATACTTGGATTGTTGTCTCAGCAATGGCAATCTCAATGCCTGATGAAGATGACGTTCAATTCTTGATTAGTTTTAATGATATCACGGCACAGAAGAATTTGGTGCTATACAATAAGCTCACGTCAAGAGAGAAGCAAGTATTTCAAATGCTGGTTAGAGGTTA
Source organism: Gudongella sp. DL1XJH-153 (assembly GCF_049310905.1). NCBI lineage: Bacteria > Bacillati > Bacillota > Tissierellia > Tissierellales > Tissierellaceae > Gudongella > Gudongella sp. DL1XJH-153. The sequence goes on along the minus strand of NZ_JBMEMN010000021.1, from coordinate 23,140 downwards.
CGGTCGCAAGGAAATCTCTGAAAACTTGGATATATCGACAAAAACTGTAGATAAGCACAGAGAAAACCTAATGGAAAAGTTAAAGATGTATTCACCTGATGAGCTTATGGATTATTCCAAGAAGTTATAGCTTAAGAAACGATTTGAATTTTTACAAATCACACAAATAAAACCCGCAGATTAAGTATTCAACTGTTCTGCGGGCTTTTCTACAACATCATTTCTTTTTAATTAATACTCACTACATTTTAGAATATAAAATTTAGTATAAACATAACAACAACTACCACACCAACAATATAAAAAATTGAATTCATAACTCGTATCCCCCTTTACTTACCTATCACTAATTTCCAATATCCATATTCAACCAGATAGTGCTACGACATGTTGAATATCTTAATATTCGAATCGTCGTTGTCTATCAAAACTTCATCGTTATGCATTGTTTTTTCCTTGTAATTTGATTTATTGAATATTTTCATGAAGTAATCATCTTCGGTCTCTTGATTTGAATTTTTATTGTGTTCCAAAATCATATGATACCCCCTCTCCATAGTTTCCACTATTTTGGTAGCTATATATTAATTGCTCTGAATGTCGGGTCATCTTTAATTCACCGCTCCAACCTGCAATAATATTTCGTCAAGCTTGGAATGTTCCAATTTGATAAATTCATATTCAGTTGGAGCATCAATTGAAATAGAAACAAAACTAACAAAAACCTCAGGCAACTGATTATTGATTTCTCCATGATAGTAATTCATATAGTAGAGATCATCCATACCCGTCTCGGGTCCAAAATCTGGAGTCCCTACAACATTAATAATCTCTTGAAAATGCATTCCAACTGTAGCCCCTAATACCTCTCGACCTGGTCCCAAAATAACGCTGTTAACAATTATGTTTTTGTTCCCCATAGATTCAGGAGAAGAGAATCGTATGAACCCTTTATCATGCTTATATAGAATATATTGATGTGGACCAAAAGCTTCACTATAGCCTTTCTCATCTGGCACCCCTAACAATTTAGTTATCTCAATGAAGTCTCTTCCAAGCAGGCCCAATATGGAATCATTTTCTAACAGATAAGCTATTGGGTGTGCATTATATTCCGCTTTACTCAATTGTCCAGATTCTGCTTCAACTCCAGAATTTGAACCCATTAGGACAAAGGACAACAAAAGAATCAATAATAGCAAATGAAATGTATACTTCTTCTGAGTACTAGCAGCTGTGATACTATTTATACTTTTTATCATCATGAGTCTTCATCTCCTTTGTTAACAACCTCTACTGATCAATCCATACTTTTCTATACTGAGTGTATCAAATAAATTGCGTAGAATACTATTAGCACATATCGACTCCAAACTTTTAATTTCATCACATAACGAATCCCCCCAAATTGACCTTTCAGCTAACTTGCGGGGATTCTTTTATCCCATAACAATCATTCTACTCTCTTGTTTATTTGGCTTATTCCGTCGATGGAAATACAGGCGTTACTTTTAAGACCAAATCATCATTTTCTCCTGGAACGCCTCTTCCATCTCTGTTATTCGTAGCCACATATAATGAATCTTCATGATAGACAACAGTTCTAATTCGCCCATAGTCTCGGAAAAGGTCCTCTTGTCTGACAAAACTTCCCTCATCATCTACATCAACTCTCATAATCATATTGCCTCTTAAGCCAGCTACGAACAGAGGGGATTCATCAAGGTTATCCCACGGAAGAAATGCTATCCCAGAAGGAGCCAATGTGAAGTCAGAATAGCAGGATACAGGATCCTCATACTGTGATCCCCCATCAGCACAGGTCACATTTGGCCATCCGTAATTTCCACCTGGTATAATCCTGTTTACCTCGTCCTGACTACTGGGTCCATGGTCACTCGCAAACAAGTCTCCACTAACAGGATGCCATGCCAAACCTTGCGGGTTGCGCAATCCATAGGCAAATACGGGACTGTCCTCAAAAGGATTGTCCTCGGGAATGCTCCCATCAGCATTAAGTCTTAGAATCTTTCCTGCAAGAGAGTCCACATCCTGTGAAAGCTCTGGAACCTGTGAATCACCTGTGGTAACATATAGCTTTTGATCGGGCCCAAATTTAATTCTTCCACCATTGTGAAATCTTGATCCTGGAATCCTGTCAAGAATATATGTCTCATCTACCAGAGTGTCTTCTTCAAGTGTAAATCTCGATACCCTGTTGAGTATTTGATTCCCCTCACTGTAGGTGTAGTAGAGGAATATGTGATTGTTAGCATCAAAATCAGGGCTCTTTTCAATACCCAGGAGACCACCTTCTCCAATGTGCTCAACACCCTGGACCCCGTAAATCTCTCCCTTATCCAGAATAAGGACTCTTCCTGGTCTCTCTGTCACTAGAAAACTTCCATCACTTAGTGGCAATATTTCCCAAGGAATCTCCAAACCCTCTCCTATTACTTCTATTTCATAGGTTAGTTCCTCTGTGGAAAACATGACCTCTTCTTCACCCTCTGAACTCTCAATGACCTCCTCTTCAACTACAGGCTCCTCTGCTTCCTCTTGATCACCATCTTCAACCATCTCCTCCTCCCTTGAATCAGGATTGTAATCCGGTGCAAAAATGGTTCGGGCTAATAGAAAATCCAGTCCTCCCATTTGCCAAAACGCTATTAATAAAACTGCTACTATGATCAATACCATCCATTTCTTACTCATTGATGTATTCCCCCTTGCATCATGTTCTTTTTTCAATACGCAGCAGTGATAAACTGGTCTACACTTTACTTTTACCACAGCATACATTTATATAAACAATCCATGATGTGACTCATTCGGTTGAACTCAATGCAAACAAAAATAGATGCCAATTTACATAAAGCGATTTATGTTATCCTCAGCAAATTCTTTGAAGGTTCTTGGTTCTTGCCCTGTTAACCGTTGAAACTCATCTGTTACTACTTTCGCTGTGCCCATTCTTGTCATAAAATAAAGCGCAATGGTTACATTTACATACTTCTTATCCAAACCTCTAATCTTTATATAATAATTTCGATACTTCAAAAACCTAGGTTTTACATATTTAATTCTTCTTTTTGTAACTTCGCTCAAGATTTCTGCTATTTCAAAATAATCTAGGGACTCTGGACCTGTTATGGTATAGGTAGAGTTCTTATATTTCTCAGGTTCATGTAACACAGTTGCTATGGATAATCCAATATCTGCTGCATCTATAAAGCTTGTCTTGCTATTACCGGCTGGTATAAATATTTCATCCTTCTCTTTTATTTCTGCAGAGTGGATTCCAGACAAGTTTTGCATGAAAAATCCCGGTCTTATATGAGAATAAGGTATCCCTGAGTTTTCAATAAATTTCTCAATTTTATGATGTGGTGGTATCGGATTATTTTCAACTCCCATCAAAGAAAGAAATGATACCAGCTTAATACCCTGTTCCTTCATGTAGTCTATAAACGGATATAATTCCTCAGGTTTTCCAAGATGAGGTGGTCTCATTAAGAATACCCTGTCAACATTCACCAGTGCACTCTCAAATGTCTTAGGCTTTGTAAAATCAAGTATTGTACTCTCGATTCTATCACCATAAAGTTTTTCAAGCTTACTTTTATCGGTACCAGCAACAACTATTTCTTCATCCAATTTCAGCAACTCTTGTGCAACATATTTACCAACATTTCCAGATGCTCCAGTTACGAGAATTTTCATTTTCTTCTCCTTTAGTTTATTCGTCATAATACAATCGAATTTTGATATATGGTTTAATGATTAACGATAATTGTTTTTAGTTCTACAAATTATAGTGTACATCGATGGAAGCTCTTTTACTGGATAGTTCAACAAAATTCCTACCCTCAATTTCAAGGATAAGTTCAAGCGTTCCATCCAGAGATTCCTTGATATGAGATTTCATCTCCCCGTTATCCGGCGAAGCCAATTCTACAGCATTAGTCTGTTTTGCATTAATCTTCAAACGAGTGTGCTTCTTCTTGATAGTGGCACTAAATGAATCATCTGAAACTTTGAAATTCATCAATTTGCTGCCTTCAATACTACTGAAGCGGTACTCCTTGCCTTCATGATGGAGAACAAGAAAAAATCCCTTTGCATATTTTCCAAACACGGGAACAGTAGCATAACTAAACACAACAGAGCTGTTATCCCAATCATTGGCTTGAACCCAGACATATTCTTTTGGAAAGCTAGTACCCCAATCCTTTTCAATATAACCATCTGCATCCTCAATTGTCCATGACTGATTTCCAATCATAAGTTCTCCGGATACCTTATGGTTCATACTGATGATTGAATGATTGCACTCATTTGGGAAATAAGTGAGCCATCCCATAATATTAGGTTTTAGAAAAGATTTTTTAATCGGGGATAAACTGCTGAATTGAAAATCTCCCCTTAAAAAAATTCCGTCCATTTCAAAATCCAAAATCATGCCTGATTGAGATAGCTCATTATTGCCGATTTGAAGAACAAAGGGATCTTCTTTCCAATTCAATTCTTCTATTGGATAGGATATGTATGTGGTATCGTGCTTTAAGCTATCTTGGAACTGGATAAAAGCATGTTTTGTCTCTCTGTGGGTCGAATATCCCCAGATGATGGACAGCAATAACCCATTTTTTGGATCATCAACTTTGCAAAACCACCCCTCAAAAGCATCTTTTTTATCCAATCCAACCATAATTCCAAATTGCTTCACAATTAGCCAACTCCTTTTAAATATAAGCAACGGTGAATCACCGTTACGGTTTTATATTTTATAATCTAGTATCATTATAAACCAGCCACAAAAATAAAAGTAGCTCCAAGTCAACAAAGGAGAGGGGATTGATAAAACCCCCAACCCTAATTATGACAAAGAGCTTAAAATAAATATGAATATCTGAATTTATATTCTGTTAAATTAAACCTTTTTCTGTTAAAAATTCTTCTGCAACTACTTCAGGATCCATTCCCTCTTCTCCTACTTTGTAGTTAAGTTCCTGCATTTCTTCATCCGTTAATACTCCTCCCAGAAGATTAAGAGCTTCAACAACTTCCGGATAGTTGTTGTATAAATCTTCTGTTACTACAGGTGCAGCAAAATAAGGTGGGAAAAACTGCTTATCATCTTCAAGAACCTTAAGATCATAAACTAAAATTTTACCATCTGTACTGAAGGCATCAATTACATCTGCCTTTCCTTCTTCCACTACATTATATCTTAGTCCTGGATCTAGAGCTATGACATCCTTAAACTCAAATCCACCGTAGAATTCTTGAACTCCAGGTAGTCCGTCTTCACGTTCTATAAACTCCATTACAGCACCCAATACAAGTTCGTCAGATACTTCAGTCAAATCTGATATGGTTTCTAAATTGTATTCTTCTGCAACTTCCGGAAGAACGCTAAATGTATAAGTATTGTTGAATCCCATTTCATTCAACCAGTACAGATTTAATTCTTCTTCAAAATTCTGTTTAACATAGTCGTAAACCTCTTGGGGATCATTTAACTCAGACTCTCCCAAAAGTGCTGCATATGCCGTTCCAGTATATTCTCCGTAAACATCTACTTCTTCAGCCTTTAAAGCTCCAAATACTATACTGGTGGAACCAAATTCCGTAACGTTTGTTTCATAGTCTGTTTTCGCTTCTATAATTTTTGAAAACAGTTGGCCAACGATCCTTTGTTCTGTATAATTTTTGTGTCCAATCTCTATAACTTTTTCGCTCTCACCACATCCTGTAAGTGTTCCGATAGCTAATATCATAATCATGCTAAATAATACAATTCTCCTCATAGCTAATTTACCTCCTATTCATTACTTGATCTTATCCTTCTGACTTGTAATTCCTTTAGGTGTCAATTTTGTTTCAAACATTCCCAATAACTTATCTACAGATATAGCAAGGAGTGCGGTCGGTATTGCTCCAGCCAGTACCATGTTGTTGCTTGCCATGCTTATTCCTTTGAAAATCATTTCACCAAGTCCTCCAGCTCCAATCAAAGCTGCTATTGTAGCTGTTCCTATGTTGATAACCGTAGATATTCTTATCCCTCCCATAATTACAGGTAGAGCCAATGGTATTTCAACCTTGGTCAATATCTGTTTACCAGTCATACCCATTCCACGTCCTGCATCAATAATTGCTTCTTCCACACTGTTAATACCTATGAATGTATTTTTAATTATTGGTAAGAGAGCGTAGAGAAAAAGAACGAAGACCGAAGGAACGTATCCTGTTCCTAATAGTGGTATGATCAGACCAAACAGTGCCAATGATGGTATTGTTTGAAATATATTTGCTACTCCTAATACTGGTGAACGCATACTCCTATTCTTACTTATTAAGATTCCTACAGGAACTCCCAAGAATATAGCCAGTATGACTGCTAATCCGGTAATCTGTATGTGCTGTATAGTCAAGTCTATAAGTTCATCGGATCTTGAAGCTATAAACTGAAAAAAATTTACATCCCTCATCTAAATCAACCCCCTTATTGACTTTCTTCTTCGCCAACAACAGCTTTTGTAATAAGATTTAATATAGAAGCAGTTGTTATCATACCGATTAAGTTACCGTCATCATCTAAAACCGGCAGATTTCGAGCACTCTTATCTTCCATGATTTTTAAAACATCGGTCATTTTTGCATCATGTTGTATAGTTATGAATTCCCTGTTGCATATATCAGCCATCTTGACATTATTGCTTCCCTGCTTCCTTAGATTATCTCTGGTAATATATCCAATTGGAGGCTGGGGTTTACTGGTTTCTTTTTCCACAATAAATATAAATTCCATGTCCTTCTCTTTCATAACTTCTATTACTTGAGCCGGAGTTCGTTTCTGTCCTATAGTAACCAGGGTCTTGTGCATAATATCCTCAGCACGAAGCATTTCAGGTGACTTCCAAAGTCTATCTTTTCCTACAAAATACTCTACAAAGTCATTTGCAGGATTCTTTAGGATTTCTTCAGGTGTGTCGTACTGAAGTATTTTTCCATCTTTCATAACAGCAATCTTATCTCCGATTTTTAATGCTTCATCCATATCATGAGTTACAAATACAATTGTTTTTCCAAGGTCATCCTGAAGTCTTAAAAGCTCTTTTTGCAGCTGTTCTCTTGTAACTGGATCCAATGCGCTGAATGGTTCGTCCATAAGTATAATGTCAGGGTTTACTGCCAAAGCTCTAGCAACACCTATACGCTGTTGTTGACCACCGGATAATTCATGAGGATATCTGTCATAATATTCCTCTGGTGGTAGGTCTACAACATTAAGCAATTCATAGGCTCGGTCCTTTCTTTTTTGCTTGTCCCATCCCTTAAGTTCTGGAATTATCTCTATGTTCTTGCCTACGGTAAGATGAGGCATTAAGCCAACCTTCTGTATTACATATCCCAACTGCCTCCTTAGTTCTATTTTGCTCATTTTGGTATAATCTTCTCCGTCTATCATAATTGTTCCACCAGTTGGTTCGTTAAGTCTATTTATCATCCTCAAAGTTGTAGTTTTCCCGCATCCAGATTCACCAATCAGAACAACAATCTCTCCCTTATTTATCTTCAAATTAAGGTTTTCTATAACGTTAATTTTACCATCGTATGATTTGGTTATATTTACAAGTTCAATCAATTTAAAAACCTCCTTCTTTGTTAAAGTTAATGTGTAAATGCCTTATGGATTTGTCTGAACATTCTAAATTTGCTCATCTATATATTTACTATACCCAAGTTTGAGGACTTATGTCAAATTTGAAACATCTTTTCACTTAATCCAGGATTCCTTGAAATATGGTTCAAATTAATTGAAACTCAAACCAAACATAGATTTTCCAACTATTATTTTTTGTATTAGGGTATAAAATTTATAATGATAGGTTTGAGCATAAATCAAAATTGTTTCTGGCAATCATGGTGAGGTGTACAAGACCCAAAGGAGGGGACTGACTTGTTCCTAAACCGACAAAAACCATCAAAAACTATTTTTCATATTTTCATATGTATTATACTGATACTTGGAATCTTAGTCTCCACAATAGATACTCCTGTATTTGCTGCCACCGGTAAAAACATGGAATCCCTGAAGAGCAAGACCCTTACCTCAGGCATTGTTGTAATATTGGCACTTGTTCTGGTTCTTATGCTTTTGTTCTTTCTAGAGCCTGTCCCATTGGATATTATCGCAATTTCAATCCCTGTTATCTTAATTATACTAAAACCTTGGACCAACCTAACTGTGGCAGAAAGCTTGTCTGGATTTTCCAATAAGGCCACCTTAACAGTGTTGGCAATGTTTATAGTTAGTGGTGCAGTTCGAAAAAGTGGATTAGTCAAGATGATCAGTAATTTAATTATTAAAAATACCGGTAATAATACCTTTAAGCAGCTATCTTTTATTGCTGTTCTATCAGGAATCCTTTCAGCATTTCTAAATAACACACCTGTGGTAGCTATTTTTACGCCGATGATAATCACAATGACCAGAAGGACTAAATCTTCTCCTTCCAAGTTATTGATTCCCTTATCCTATGCATCAATGATGGGAGGTATGCTGACCTTGATCGGTACATCTACCAACATATTGGCCAGTGATGTTTCCGATAGATTAATCGGTCAACCTTTTTCAATGTTTGAGTTCACACAACTGGGAATTGTTGTTTTCTTCTTTGGTGTATTGTATTTGGTTATAATAGGACATAGACTTCTCCCTGAAAGAATTAGTTCCGATCAAAGCCTAACCAAAGAGTATTTTGCAGATAATTTTCTTACCGAGATAGTGATAAGAAAAGAATCTTCATTGATTGGAAGCAGTATTGACAAAATATTGGAAAAGAATGATTTAGATATTGAAGTTGTACAATTGATTTCCTCAAAAGATGAAACACCTGCCACTTCAATTTCAAAACCCCTGGAAGCTGAAGATAGAATAATACTACGAACGGATTTGGATAATCTGCAAAGCATCAGAAAAATTGACGGGGTTAGATTGCTCGCCGAAGTAAAGGCTGAGGAAAAAGCCATGGAAATTTCAAATGACTGGGATAAGTATATTGAAGTGGTTGTCTTACCCGCATCTATTGTTGAAGGCCAGACTCTAGATCACTTGGGGTTTTTCAAAGACTATCAGGCATTGGCTTTTGCGGTTCGTAGAGGAAACAAGTTGATTCATAAAAGCATCAGCGAAATTAAATTGAAGGCAGGCGACCGCATATTGTTGCTTGGAAGTTCCAACACATATAAAATGATTTCAAAAAGTAAGAACTTAATTGTAATTGCAGAAGTTGAAAGTGATGATGTTAATTATTCAAAAATTATTCTGACCTTGAGTATATTGGCTGGTGTAATTGTCCTTGCGGTAATGGGCATTCTTCCTATTGTCCTGTCAGCATTCCTCGGTGTGGTACTTATGGTGACCACTGGATGTATTAAGCCACCTGAAATATATGAATATGTAAACTGGCAAACCATATTTCTCTTGGCCGGGTTGATTCCTCTGGGTCTGGCTCTTGAAAAAACGGGAGCAGCTGAATATTTAACTATTCAATTGCTCAATGTCATCAAAGACTTGCCAAATTTAGTCATATTAGGCATATTTTATTTATTTACCGCCACTGTTACCAATATTATTAGCAATAATGCCAGTGTTATTTTAATGCTACCAATAGCTGTTGGTATTGCTGAACAACTTGGAGTCAACCCTTTTGCATTTGTAATCGCAGTGACTTTTGCAGCGAGTACGGCATTTCTAACACCTATGGGTTATCAGACAAATCTAATGGTGTACAGTTCAGGAGGCTATAAATTTAAAGATTATTTCTTAGTAGGAGCTCCTCTGCAAATACTATTGGCAATTGTGACACCTATTTTCATAGCTGTTTTCTGGGGACTGTAAATATTTTTAATAAGAGAGGTGAGTCTAATCAAATGTTAATTGGTGAAAAGGATGAAAAAAAAATCTTAGCAGATAGTAAAACAAACCTAGCCAATGAAAGAACGCTATTGGCAAATGAACGAACTTTTATTGCCTGGATTCGAACAGGTCTAGCGCTTGTTAGTGCAGGCTTAGGGGTAATTGCATTCTTGGGTGAATTTGGTCCTACAATACTAATTAGAGGCATGGGAATACTTTTGGTTATAACAGGAGAAGCCAGCTATGTCTTTGCTTACTGGCGTTATAGAAAAATTCTCAATAGATTAAAGGATGTTGGAATTGATGTCACTCCTTTCTGGCTATTGCTTGTTCTCACAATTGTGATTTTTGCACTTACCATTGTCAGTTTGATAGTTATCTTAAGAGTTTAATCATTCTATAAACGGAACAAATGCAAAACCTGGGTAGTAACTTTTTTTATAATCGTCTTCACCCAGCTTCTCCACTAGAACAAGATTTCCGAGAGCATCTTTAAGAGGAATAACCATTTTTCCACCTATGGTCAACTGAGAAAGAAAAGTAGGTGGAATTTCCCTTGCACTAGCATTAACAAGTATACGGTCAAAAGGAGCTTCTTCATGAAGCTCACCAGCTGCATTTCCCTTAAGGAAAGTGGCATTCTCATACTTGGTCTTTTTAAAATTGTTTTCACCAAAGGTTTTTAATGTCTCCAAAAGCTCCACGGCAACTATTTTCCCCTTGGGACCTACAATATGTGCAAGAAGTGCAGTAGTCCATCCAGAACCAGACCCTACATCCAAAACCTTATTGCCTTTTTGAGCTTGTAGAAGTTCCAGCATAAAAACAACAGTTGATGGCTGAGAAATTGTTTGTCCTTCACCAATGGGTAAAGGCTGGTCATCATAAGCATATTCTCCGTACTTGGGCAACACAAAATCCTTACGGTCCACAGTTAACAGTGCATCTTTTATTGAAGGAGTTTTTAAAATACCTCTTGCTATAATTTTTTCTACCAATAAAGACAGTTCATCCATTTTAATGAGCCTCCTTTTAAAGTAACCTCCAGAAATCTTCATACAGATTTTCTGTGACATACATTTGCTGTAGTTCATATGACATAACTTCCATATAAACCTAAAGCAAGCTATCTAGCCCGTGTAAGGATGATGCCTTGGATCTAAAATTCTTCCAAGGATCCTTCTTTTGCCCCAGTCTTCGAAAGATATTCCTTATATTGTATTTTTGTGGATCAAAATCTTCATATTTGAGTTCATCCCAGTCCAGAGGAGTCGCTACTGGGGCTCCTGCTATACTTCGGATGCCATAGGGTGCAACAGATGTCTGGCCATAAGAATTCCTTAAGTAATCTATAAAAAGTCTACCATTACGCTTTTCTTTTCGATGCTGGGTGGTAAAATCATCTGGGTTCTCCTTTTCAATAATTTTAGCTATTTTTGCTGCATAAGTTCGAACATCATCAAAACTCATTTCAGGTACAATTGGAACAACCACATGTAGCCCCCGTGATCCTGTTGTCATCAAATGAGGAATTAAATCCGTACCGTCAAAAAATTCTTTGAGCTCCTTAGCTGCCTTTACTATCAAGGTATTTTCATTGTCAGAAGGGTCCAAATCAAAAACAATTTTATCCGGCTTTTCCAGCTTAGATATTTTGCTTAGCCATATATGGGGGGTGATACATGCCTGATTAGCCAGGTAAACCAGAGTTTCCGGGTTATTGCATACTACATGGCTAACCTTGCCCCCTTTTTTCTTATTAACAGAAGTCCGATTAATCCAATCGGGAAAATAATCAGAAATTTCCTGCTGATAGAAGCCCTTATCTTCAATGCCGTTGGGAAATCTATGAAGAGTCATGGGCCTGTCCTCTATATGGGGAATCATTACGGGAGATATATCCTTGTAATACTTAATAATGTCACCTTTTTTAATGTTATCTCCACTAAAGATCACTTTGTCAGTATTTGTTAACTCGATTACTCTATCATTGATTTTCATAATCAATCACCCTTCTTTGCTCTCAAGTTCTCATTGACAACATCCTTTGGATCCTTATCATCCCTTAGACCCTTAAAGCTTGGGTGCCTTAGTCTCCCATCATCTGTCCATTCGTTAAAACTTACCTCTCCTACAAACTTTGGTTCAACCCAGTGAATACCATTTCCTGGAATATCATCATCAAGGAAAGAATGGTCAGTTTCAATTCTTTTTAGTTTTTCACTCAATTCTTTCAGAAAATCATCATTATAGCCAGTTCCAACCCTGCCGGCATACTTCAGTCTATCATTTTCATAATAACCCATAATCAATGCTCCAAAACCTATTCTTTCACCCTTGGGATCAGTATAGCCCATTATAATGAACTCCTGACTTTTACTGCATTTAAATTTAAGCCACTTCTTTGACCTAGCACCCAAATACTGGCTATAAGATTTTTTAGCTATTAAGCCTTCCCATTGCTTGTTGCAGGCTTCCTGCAAGTACTCAAGGCCATTTTCATTTTGGTGAATGGTATAACGAATTGGCTCCTGAAAGTCCAGAATTCTTTTTAAAACTTTCTTCCTTTCCCTTAGAGGCAGGTCTGTAAGATCGTATTTATCTGCATACATAATATCAAATACGTAATAATACACTTCCACATCGCTTTCCATAGCTTCTTCCATGCTGCTGACATGCATACGTTTCTGGAGCCTTGAAAAGCTTGTAACCGTGCCATCAAATGCTACAATCTCACCATCAACTATAAAGCTGTCGACATTCATTGAGGATAATGCATCTGCTATTTCAGGATATCTAAATTTTAAATCCTTCTTATTTCTGGACATTAGCTGCAGATCATCTCCACTTTTAAAGGCCAGACACCTTTCACCATCAAATTTTCGTTCATATAGCCAACCCTTCTCTGAAAATGGATTGTGCGTAAGGGTTGCCAGCATAGGTTCTATCCAATCTGGCATTTCATTTTGTGTGAGCTTGCTTTCCTCATTTTCTGAAATGACTTCCCTGATATCAATCATCTTGATCTTCCTTTTTCAGATCTTCAATAGTATTCTCGCTTATGACTGATTCTGGTTCTGTGCTCACTGGATTTCTCCTGGCATCTGCCTTATCATCCTTTTTTTTCATGAAAAGCCATCTGGAATCATTCTCGTTGCCTGTCCTGATTAGTGCATATCCTCCCTGAAGTTTTTCTCCCTTCAGATTGACAGTAATATGTCCTTTCTCAACGGCTTCTTCAATGGACAGAGAGTTATTGTCTTTTTACGATGTATTTTCATATTTTCCTGTGTCCCATACAATAACCTCACCCGCTCCATAGCTTTCCTCGGGGATAACACCCTCGAAATTAACATAGTCAATTGGGTGATCTTCCGTTGGAATTGCCAATCTCTTGTCTTCAGGATCTGTTGAAGGTCCCTTGGGAATTGTCCATGATTTTAAAACACCACCCACTTCAAGTCGAAAGTCATAGTGAAGGTTGCTTGCATCATGCTTTTGTATAACAAATATCGGTTCATTTTCTGAGATATCTTTTTCTCCTTTGGGCTCAGGAGACTTGTCAATATCCCGTTTAGAATAGTACTTCTCCAATTTCTTCTCCTTCTTGCTCATAAAACTCACTCCTCATTAAAATATATACCACATCTCTGAGAGTCTTAACATAAGGTAGCTAGAATCAACTGGGAATGATTACATCAGTCTTTGAATTCGAGTTCCCAAATGTCCGACAATATACCAGTTCTTACTGAAAGTAGAAATTTACTATTCGCAATAAAAAAAGCCATATTAAATGACTTTTTAACTAGAATACATGCAGGTGCGGTTGGAGAAATAATTATTTGATTGTCTTTATCTATTGGCTATCTTTGCTACATCAGTAGCTCTTCCACTGTCTATTGTTTGGTCTTGATTAATACATTATCAACTATTTCTAGAATCCTATCAGCATTATTTGAATAAATAAAATGGTTGCCTTCAAGTATTTCGTATTCTGCATGCTCACCTATCCGTTTAAGATGGTTATGTTGATATTCCTGAGGCGTGATTTTTAGTTGCTTATTGGGTGTTTCATAAGTATCTTTGGAAATCACTTTAAAATAGGGAACCGATTCGGGAAAAGGTAAATCCTTTGTATCTTTTATATATTCAGGTGTACTCCTAATTTGTTCCAACACATTCTTATTCAGTGTAAACCCACCGAATATAATCACGTCACTGATTTCTTTTTGAGTAAATCCCTTATCGAGCAATTCTTGTTTTTTCGTTGTAATATTGGCAAGCAGTGATAAGGTTCCTGTAGATTGCTGGAATCTTGCAACAGGTAGCAAATATTTTACATAAGATGGCATCTCTTCATAAAATGCGGTCGACGTACCATCAAGTGATATGATTGCTTCCACCTCTTCTGGATATTTCGATGCATAGTATTCACTAAAAACACTTGAGATTGAGTGGGGCACTAACACATAGGGTGCCTCGAATCCCCCTTCTTTAAGTGCCAATCTTATTTCTTCAACATAATTTTCAGTCGTTCGTGGTTTCTCTGTTTGACTGCTAAAGCCCATTCCAAAATATTCGACCGTTACAACAGTGTAATTTTGACTAAGTGTACGCATAAGAGGTGAAAAATCTGCGGATGGAAGGCCAACACCCATCCCGGGGAGCAAAACAATCGTCTTCTCTCCATCTCCCATTGAGTAGAGATGCATCTGCCCTTCTTCAATATCAATAATCTGCCCATAGGGCTCAATTTGTTCCAATTTCCCTTTGAAATAGGTAGCTTGAGCAATTGAACCAACAAGCATAGCCAATGCTACAAATCCGAGGAGCGTTCCAGCAATTATCATGATCTTTATCCTCCATTTTGTTTTAGTCTTTTTCTGATTAGTTCCATCTTTTTTTCTCATAATGCTTCTCCTTTAGTCCTCCACAGGTGCAGAAATAATCGAAATATCCCTGGTTTTTCTATCCTCGCCTACATCAAAACTGTACTTCAATAGCAACTGGCGCAGTTCATTAAGAAATTGCTCGAATTCAGGATCATTCATCATCAATACCGTATTATTCAGAAAAATCATGTCTTTCCCGGGATCTGGATTCTCCGCATTAAAGTACCTATGAAACTTAGTGTAATTGCTTAAGAGAAATCCCAAAGCATTTTCAGCAGCGTTCTCGACAGTATTGTGTTTGGTGATTTCAGGAATGTTCAATGCAATTGTTCTCTCTAAACTTCCCCTCACTTTTTCTTCCGAAATAACTGATAGGATTTTGTTCTCAATTAATATTTTTATATGTCGATACATGGTTGTCCGTGGCACGTCACTGATTTTTTCACAAAGCTCATTGGCTGTTGCGCTATCTCTTGTGGAAAGTTCCTGAATAATTCGCATTCGAACAGGATTTAACAGTATTTCATTAATATTTTTCATAATCTGCCTCCTTTTGATTCCATTTTTAATTATAATTCCATATTTGGTATTAGTCAAGCAAAATTTATTTTACTACTTATTACCACTCCAAAGGCTCTCAAAGACAAATTTATCATAAAAAATATACCTCCTTGTTTCAAGGAGGTATAAATCATTAGTAGTTGTTTTGCAATAAAAAATAAATCTATGAACGATTACTCTAGCAACGGAATATTCAATCAATCACTTTGTTCCTACCAGTCTTTTTAGCCTCATATAGTTTCTTGTCAGCACAGTGGATCAGTTTCTCATAGTCTAACCTTTCTTCACCGTTTAAAGTGCAGAGGCCAAAACTTGATGTTAATCTAATCTCTTCTTCTTTATAATTAAAAACTGTCTCGTCTATGGCTGTTCTCATCCTTTCAGCGATAGTACTTGCTAGTTCTTTATCTGTATTTAGGAGGCAGATAATAAATTCTTCACCACCAAATCTTGCAATCCAATCCATATCCTGTCTTGTGTTTTTCCCAAGGATGCAAGCAAATTCTTTTAATACATAATCTCCTGCTAAATGTCCATAAGTGTCGTTAATTCTTTTGAAGTGGTCAATATCTGCCATGATGAGTGAAAGAGGTTGATTTTCAAGATGAGATTTTACAATATCAACAGGTAACCTTTCAATTATATACCTTTTGTTATAAATTTGTGTCAGCTCATCTGTCACTGCTACAACATTGGCTTGGTCCAGCAGTCTTTTAATTTCCAAGCCTTCGGTTAACTCAATGTCCCCAAGAATCATACTTTTTGTAACGTTTTTTAGAAGTTCAACTACAACCATTTCCTCTTCTATTTTTATCGGTATCGCAGTAGCTATAAAAATTTTATCAAGAGATGTTTCGATTTTGATAAAGGTTTCGTTTTCATTGTAAGCTCTCATAGAAATACAATTATTACATATCATACCTTTTCCCCATATACCAAAGCAAGATTCAATAAGTGGTATAAGTTCTTCTTCATTATTATTCTTAACGAATAAGACTTCCTTGCTAACAGGATCCACAATCCTTACCTGCTCATACATTTTATCAAATGTAGTCAATTGATGAAGAAGAGCCTCAAATTCCTTTAAATTTATTTCCACCATAGCCACCCCTTTACATTAATTTCTTAATAGTTTACAATTGTTCTTTTTAATCTTTTCCAGGGCTATCCTGAAAAGTTCTTTATCAAACTGCTTACCTGCTTCATTCTCTATTATTATACGAATGTACTGATTAGAGAGAACTCAGGAGCTTGTTTCATGCCTATTAAAAATAATTTTCCTGGAATAAACATCTAAATCACCATTTAATAAAGAATGAGGATTTATGATATATCCTTTCCTTATCATTATTTTAGCATAAAAGTGCTCCAAAAAATATTTTTGGTATGATTGCCATCATATTAGGAATAATTGGCTGATTATATACCACCTTGACTGCATATGATAGATTCCTTTTTCTCGCTCCTTGATTTGTGCTGTCCACTAATATTTCATGGCCATTTCTTGAAAATTTTAGCTGCAATGTACATGAAATTGAGTGATGCTTACTGGAGTTTTGTACTTTCTATCTGGTTTTAATTGCAAGTAAGATACACTAATGCTAAAATATTATTGCAGATTCATTGAAAGGAGACATCCATGGAAAAAGCCAGAAATTTTATTATTGTAATTCTTTTATCGTTTCTATTGCTCTTTATTCCAAGAACTGCTGACTATTTTGCCAATCTGTTTGACTACTCTACCATCGATCCAGATGGTTCCTTTGCATGGATTTCTGTACATCATATCTTTCAAGCATTAATTTTTCTGTTGATCATGATTTTTCTTAAGAAAAGATATAATCTGAATTTTGGTTTACACTGGGGAGACAAGACCGTTGGTAAAATCATAACCTTGAGATTCTTTAAGTACTTTACATTCTATACCATTGGATCCTTCACTTTCTTGATCCTTACCAATGGATTTCAGCATTTTCAATTCCCGCTAACTGCAACAAATATTGTTGGATACATGGGATTTCAACTTCTATTGTCTGGTCCCTCAGAAGAGTTGATTTTCAGGGCTTTTGCTATTACAATGTTTTCATTATTCCTTAAAAGAAAAACTATCACATACAATATCAGCTCAGCAAACCTTCTGGCTGCAGTTGTTTTCGCAATGGCTCACATGAGCTTTACATTCAATCCCTTTGGGATGACATACAGTAGTTCACAGTTGGTTTTAGCATTTGGACTCGGCATTTTTTATGGAATCTGCTACGAAAAAAGCGGAAGCATGTATTATCCAATGATAATGCATAGCTTCAGCAATGTGTTGATGGTTGGAGCTACCATTGTTTTATCCTTCATTCTATAATATAGGATAAAGTCATATTTTGGCAACCCGATTCTCCTTATTCCAACATCCCCTTCCTATTTTTTAGCCAAAATCCATACCATAGTCCTGTGAGTTGAGCAAAACCAATATCCAGCGTTTGACGAATCATAAATGCAAACAATACGGTAAAGGCAATCAAAGTCAATCAAGGTGCTTTTAGCACAATTCAATTGGCGTGTATGCTTATCTACAAATCATCATACAATTTTCTTTTTACACAAAAAACCCGCAAAACAACATCAAGCCGCCTTACGGGAATCTTTTTAAATCCTATACACAGTTAATATATCCGTCAATAGATGTTTTTCTCAAATACATTGCCTCGTGCCTAAACCAGACCAAGAACTCTAAGTATAAAAAAAATAACCACGATTGCACCTATGATGTAAATAATTGAATTCATAATTAATACCTCCCTCTCAATTGCTGGTAGATCATAATTCTTCTTTGTTTTTTATGCATAACACATAGGAAATATTAGTTAATGATATACCTATATGTTAGATCATGTTTTCACTAGAGTCGTACTCTTATACTTCTTCTATCGTTACCTGGTTACTACTAAATAGCATATTAGTTCTGTCTGTATTTGTGCATACAGCTCATCACTCAGGACATATTTTCTATTTAAGTACTATAATAATACCCTATTATTCCTCCATTTAATCTGATTTATAGTTTCATAGCTACTCTTCAAGTCTCACAAAATCATTAACTTCACATCTGTCATTATTCATTGTTTTCACTAAATCTTCGATTATTCTCGATAAGATTAAGATGTGTTTATCACTACTGTTGATACCTGATAATTTCTGTTTCACCATGTAAAAATCTTTCCAGTAGTCTTCATCTTTTACCTATCAATGACAGCGTTTATGTCTATCACCCAGTCCTCTACCTTTGCTTTAAAACATTTACCGATTTAATGCTTATATAAACCTAATGCCCCAGAATTTATTGCATATTATACTCACTCATTCTAAGAGCACCTGCTAGAATCCATCATGCTTTTTTTATGAATATTGCTTCCCTTCACGGGTAATCAATAAATGAGGATGTGTTTTTTGATTAAAAGAAAGGGGAGTATCTTGTATGAAGTTAAAGAATAAAATAGCCATAGTTACCGGAGCAGGGTCGGGGAATGGTAGAGAGATTGCTCTTGAGCTTGCAAGAGAGGGTGCAGCAATTGCCATAATCAATCGTACAAAGGAAAGTGGTGACAAAACTTTAAGTATGATTCATGAAGAAGGAGGAAAAGGGATTTCCCTACAGGGAGATGTTTCTGACTCCAAGGTATTCAAGGAAGCCATATCTAAAGTTATTGAAGAGTATGGCAGAATTGACATACTTGTAAACAATGCAGGGATTTTTGATGGTCAGGGAACTTTTCCAACCACGGAAGAAGAGACTTTTGAAAAGGTAATAGACGTTAATCTAAAGGGTACCTTTCTAGGAACTAAATATGCCCTTGAGAATATGCTGGAAAACAAATACGGCGTCATAATAAACATAGCTTCTGTAGCGGGTCTTCGGGGAGGGCTTTCAAGTCCTGCTTACACTGCATCCAAGCATGGTATAATTGGACTGACGGGTGACACTGCCACAAAGCATGGAGCAGATGGTATTAGGGCAGTAGCCATATGCCCAGGTATGATTGAGACCTCCATGACTAAGGATATGCTGGAGGATCCTTCTGAGCAAACCAAAGCCATAATAGAAGGCATACCTCTAAAGAGAGTAGGTACGCCTGATGAGATAGGTAAGCTTGCAGCTTTTCTGGCATCCGATGATGCAAAATATATCACAGGAACCACTATTGTAATCGATGGCGGTATGATAGCTTAGTAAGTAATTTCATTAAATCAGCTTACGTGTCTTGACTGCTTAAAAGTTATTTAACTTAATAAGACCCTTGGACTATAATTGTATTCTATCTTTCGCAAGAGAAGATTTCCCATGTTAGCCCAAGGGTTTTTATGTGTTTTTCTTGCTCATATCACTACTTAATCCCGCACAAATTTAAAATTTGAGAGCCTATTCTATAGTATGATCTTTTCTGGGTAAATATTCCTTAATGGACAATTGTTTGTATTTATTGTTCCTGAGAAACTTACAGAGATAGGAGGATATATTTTATGAAGGCCATATTTGCTGATACCATAATTGCTGATAGTACCCGTACTGTTGTTGTGGAAGGAAATCACTATTTTCCTGAGGAAGATGTTAACATGGAATATTTGAAAAACAGCGAACACAAGAGCATCTGTCCCTGGAAGGGTGAAGCCAGCTACTATCATTTGGTAGTTGGAGAGCATGAATCAAAAAATGCAGCATGGGTTTATGTTGAACCTAAAGAAAAGGCATCTCACATAAAGGGACAATTTGCTTTCTGGAAGGATGTCAAAGTAGTTGAGGATTAAGAAGTTTATTAAAGAGAAGCCGGAATGTCGGCTTCTCTTATTTTAGTTCCTGCCGTCTATTATCCTATACACCTTTTTGCTTAATCCACTCTGTAGAAGCATTAAGGGAATTCTAGTCAGGTATTGGAGACTGTTTGCTTCTTTTGCTTTCTCTTAATTCTTGCGTCATGAAATCAAAATCTAGAAAAATTGCCTGCCTATTATTTTCATCAACAATATCCTCAAGGCTTAAACTGTATACCATTGGATTCGTATCAGACTTGATGGTTAATTGCATATGCTTTGTATCGTAGGAGCAGATGTATCTTGTATAAGTCGTGTGATTATACTTCTTGTTCTTAATGAATCCATTTGGAAGTGTCATGGCTGACATTATGCTGTAGAAGTTTGAAAGCGCCTCCTTGTAATCATAGGATTTAATGCACATTCTGGTCATGTAGAAAGCCTTCACAAACCTGGAAACAGGGTCGTATCCTCCTGGCAGCTCCTTGGAGGAGTTGAAGTCTTCAATCTTTTCAGTGTCCATGTGTTGATTGAGCCTTCTTACATGGGATTTAAATCCAGGGGAGTTTGTCATGACATCATAGGGGTTTTCATAACAAATAAGCTCTCCTCCTTTTGGTTCAATTACGATACATCTCTTGGTTGAATCTGCAAACATAAAATGAAAGTCCGGAGACAATACTTTCTCTCCCATGCTATTATTGGTAGCCATGCGAATATTAGGCAAATCACTTACCAACTCCTTAACGGATCTGTAGTTTGCAAGGGCGTAGGTAAAGTAATCCCGACTTGATATATTGATTTTATCAGGATTGGTGTTTTTAGGGTATAGATTGAAGCCTGCAAAGTCGTTGGTTATACCAATCAATCCATGTTCATTAACCCCATCCTTGAGTGGGTCTCTATCATAAAAGCAAACTCCCAGCATCTTGTATTTTGAGTAAAGTTTTCTGCCAGTCAAATCCTTGCAGTAATTGTACTCCCTTGGCAAGAATAATACATTGTAATTCAAAGGGGTTTCATAGTCCATTGTCCTTCCAATTACACAACCATCATTAAAGTCAATTTTTATTCCAGTACACATATGACCACTCTTTCTGTTCTTGTATTTTGATTTCTTCCATCAGGCTGCATTTAATATTTAAATAACTTAAGATTTAAAATCAATTGCTTTCTTCTGATTTTATCATATTATGAACTGTTCTAAAATAAATTAAACCGACTTGGTATTTCAGGGGTTTGGTCTTATTGTCATATCATTGTAATGCAATTAAATGACTCATTGAGATATACTATAAGTAGTGAACGATTGAAAATATCTTTTGTGAGCCAGCTTGAAAGGAGTGCAATAAATGTCATATAAGTATTTTAAACGAATATTCAGTTTGATTCTAATAATTGGGGTTATTGCTGTATCCACCATGACTGCTGTAACACCTTCATTTGCTGCAAGTTTTGGCGATGTCGATAACCACTGGGCAAAATCCTATGTGGACACGGTTTCAGACTACAAAGCCATCGAAGGGTATCCCGATGGCACCTTCAAGCCAAATGACAATATAAAAAGGATAGAATTTATTTCACTTGTTTTAAATTCACAGGGCACCTATGTACGAAGTCGTCAAAATGGTGAGTTCTGGGGACAGCCCTATGTCGAGGCTGCAATAAAAATCGGCCTTATCAGCTCAGATGAGTTTGGGAATATGGATGAATCGACTCTAAACAAAAACATATTTCGAGAAGAAATGGCAAGTATAGTGGTCAACGCCTATGCTCAATCTGGAGGTAGAGTAGATTCCTCAGCCCTTCACAAAGCGAGCACAGGTCTAAGCGACTTTGATGCTGTTTCTCCTGATTATAAAAAGAATGCTATTGCTTCTGTTGCTTTAGATCTCATTTCAGGCTATCCGAATGGAACCTTTGCTCCCAAGCAAAATGCCAACAGGGCAGAGGCAGCTGTCATATCCTATAGATTATTGGTTAGACAGGGTATCATCCCTGATGAAAGCCTTCCTGTAAATGTAACCATTTCCAAGGACAGACTCCAGCAAGGGGATATGTTAAGAATAAATGTATATCATGCAACTAATCCTTCGGAATTATCACTGGTTCAAGATTTGTATCCTGGTTTTAGCTGGTATATTTCAGATGGAGTAATTCATGGATATATCCCAACAAACTACAATACAACCCCAGGAGTCCATAGCCTTAAGATTACCGATTCCAAAACTGGAGATGCAATAACAAAGACTATCCAAGTGGTTTCCAGGAATTTCAGGGTTCAATATCTGACGGTTGATCCCAATGTTGAATCCAGCACAAGATCTGACGAAGCTTATGCCCAATACAGAAAATATTTTAACCCTTCTCGGGAAGTATCTTCACCTGTAAAATATTATGCGGAACCCTTTATATTACCAACCAAAGGTAGAATCACCACTGAATTTGGTGAATCACGTACAGTCAATGGATCGCCAACATCTTACAGACACTCCGGACTAGACATTGCAGCACCAACAAATACTGATGTGCTTGCAACCAACAGGGGTAAGGTCAATTTAGCTATGCATCTTACCTTGACTGGAAACAGTGTAGTCATAGATCATGGGGAAGGATTGTTCAGCATATATTTCCATCTGGAGAAGCTATTTGTGTCACAAGGAGATATGGTTGAACGTGGTCAATTGATAGGAGCAGTTGGCTCTACCGGTTTTTCCACAGGTCCACATCTACATTTCACAATGTCTTATTATGCAACCAATGTGGAGCCTGGATATCTCATTTACAACCAACCGGTTACAAAAAATAATTACCAGGAACTTATGAGGTAATACTGGGCTGACCCCTGATTCTATACTAGGTGTCAAAAAGTATTTTTTCAATCGAGTAGGAGGTAGATGATTATTTCATCTACCGACCTCTCACAGCACCGTACGTACGGTTCCGTATACGGCGC
>NZ_JBMEMN010000020.1:0-57994 GCF_049310905.1 Gudongella sp. DL1XJH-153 | reverse complement strand
GTTTTTTCCTCAAAATTAATCATACCATACGGAGCTCTATTCTCATTTATTTTTCCTACAGTTATTTTACACTAACCGTTCAATTCTCATTTTTGGCATCGCTTGTAAAGTATAATTTAGTCATTATATTATCCCTAAGGTGTTTGCACGCAGTTCTTACCCTATCAATGAAATATCTAGAAATCCTAGATTTCTGATATTTCTATTGCCGGGCACGTGCGATTCCAGCACGATGAAAATCACGCGCTCGTTTTCTCCGTTGATTCCTATGCCGCTTCGCTTGGAGGAATCAAAACACTACGAAATCCTCGCTAGATTTTAAAGTCGTTCTTTCATATGAACTGCTTTGTAAACGACCTTTCGGGATTTAATCTTCTATCCTTTGCTTCTGATTTATAAACAGCAAACCGTGCAAGAGGAAAGTCTTGATGAGTAAGTACCCCCTCGATGAAATCTCACAAAATCAAAGATTTTAGTTATTTCTATCGCCGGGCACAAGCGAACTTATACATGGAAAAAGCAGCTCGATTTCTCAAACGAAGTAAAGAAAATTGTTCTGGCTTGCGTGATTTTCAATTAAGCATAGAATCTTTTAACCGTCAAAGAACGGAAGCTATTTCTGAATCAATTATCAGTAAAATCGATAGCAAGCCCATTTTTGAAACGAGTTTGATAAATCTCTGATCTTGAATCCGAGCGGTTCATCTGACTTTCCTGGATAATACAAACGATGAATAACAATAATTCAGTTTATCTTTTCTTTTTCATTTCATCTTTAACTTTTTTCTCATATCCATGTTCAGTAGGCTCATAGTAAACCTTATCCTCCAACCCTTCAGGAAGATATGTCTGTTCCACGTGTCCACCTGAATAGTCGTGAGGGTTCAAATATGTTTTCCCATGACCCAGCGCCTTTGACCCTCCGTAATGTGAGTCCTTAAGGTGAAGAGGTACTGCTCCAATCTCTTCATTTCTGATATCCGAGAGTGCCTTGTCTATTCCGATATAGGCCCTGTTGCTCTTTGGTGCTGTGGAGACGTACAAGGCTGCCTGTGACAGTATGATCCTTCCTTCCGGCATTCCTATGGCATGAACAGCCTGAAGGGCTGCAGTGGCAATCTGAAGCGCCTGGGGGTCTGCATTGCCTACATCTTCTGATGCAGCGATTATAATCCTTCTTGCAATGAATATTGGGTCTTCTCCGGCATTTATCATCTTGGCCAGATAATAGAGCGTTGCATCGGGATCAGAACCTCTCATGCTCTTTATGAAGGCTGAGATTGTATCGTAGTGTTCATCTCCACCCTTGTCGTACTTTGCCGTTTTTATCTGAATTGACTCCTTGATTCCAGAAAGGTCAATTCTTCTCTTGCCATCCTCACCCGGTTCCGTTGAAAGAACTCCAATTTCTATTGAATTAAGAAGTATCCTTCCATCACCCTGAGCAATTGAAAGAAGATAATCTCTAGCCTCATGCGAGATTTCAACAGTATATGAGCCAAGACCTTTTTCACTATCACTTAATGCATTGTCAAGGAGTTGCTCAAGATGATTTCTCTCCAGTGGATGCAGTTGAAGAACCATTGCTCTTGATAACAAGGCTTTGTTTACCTCGAAATATGGGTTTTCAGTAGTCGCTCCAATAAGGATTATTATTCCTCGCTCAACAAATGGGAGCAGAGCATCCTGCTGCGACTTGTTGAATCTGTGTATCTCGTCAACAAACAGAATTGTCTTTTTACCCCTGATCTTAAGACTCTCCTCTGCTCTGGCAACTACCTCTCTTATATCCTTGACTCCAGCGGTTACAGCTGAAAGCTTTTCAAATCTCATCCTTGTCTGGTTGGCTATTATCATTGCAAGCGTAGTCTTTCCGGTTCCCGGTGGTCCATAGAATATCATGGAATTAATCCGGTCTGCCTTAATAGCTCTATTTAAAAATTTGCCTTCTCCCAGAATATGATCCTGGCCAACAAATTCCTCCACATTCTTTGGTCTCATCCTGTCTGCAAGAGGAGCTTCCTTTTTTAGTTTGTCCTCCATGGACATTGTAAATAAATCCATCCAAAATCACCTATTTCTTTCTATTATTATTTCAACACTCATATTATATCACAAGAATGGATGATAAAAAATGCAATGAGAAAGGAGCCCTTTCGGACTCCTAGATAGTTTTTTTCTCAACGTATTCACTTGTCATTATTCTAAGCATGCTAACATAGTGCATCTTAAAGGAAACAATATCTCCAACTTTGTAATCGATTTTTGAGTCTGTACCATCCAGTATCAGATGGTCAGAACTTCCTCCAAGGATTATCAGTCCCTGATCCATCGGTTTCAGTGTATCCAGATCCATATCCTGTTTACCTATAGCGCATAGTATTCTTTTTCTAACACCTCTGTCTACAAATGTAGGTACCTTTCCAAATGCATCTCTTCCAATTTCCTCTGTTGGCACCGATGGTTTCTCTTTAACCTCAATTACCTGTGCTTCCAGGGTAAATACAGAATCATCCGTTCCTTCAATCCTATTTCCATAAGCCGCTTCTGTCCCCATAAGAAGGGCTTCTCCCATCCTCAGATTGTTTATTCCTTGAGGAAGTCTTCCCTGAAGAAGGTGAATTGTGCTTGAGTTTCCTCCGGAAATTATTTCAAGATTGATATTGAATCTCTTTTCAACCCTTGTTGCAGTATCCACTAGTCTCTGAAGTATTCTCTCGTTAGGAATAACCCCTCCATAACAGGTGAGATTTACCCCCAGCCCTCTTATTTTGATCCATTTAAAATCCAGTATTTCCTCTACAGCCTCCATAAGGTCCTCCTCGTGGAAGTAGCCTTCCCTAAGGTCCCCAAGGTCAACCATAAGAATTATGTCGTGAACCTTATTAATCTTTTCAGCAGCCTTGTTAAGAGCCTTGACTGTTTCCACTTCAGAGTTAAGTGATATATCTGCATACTTCACCATATCATCCGCCTCAGAAATCATTGGAAGTCTAAGCATTAGCTTCGGTATGTCCAGGTCCTTGAGTCTTTTAAGATTCTGAATCCTAGAGTCAGCCAGATAGGTGACTCCACCGTCTACATATGCCTTTGCGATTTCGGGATTGGCAGAGAAACCTTTTGTTACTCCTGCAACCGTAATATGATTGGCTGCGGCTAACTTCATTACCGTTTTTACATTGTGTCTAAGCTTTTCTGTGTCAATTGTAATTCTTGGATAGGCCATAGCACTCCTCCTTATCTCAATCCAAAGCTCTTCATCATCAAATCGAGAGCTGTCTTAGGATATTTTTTTGACATAACACCCAATGATGCCATTATATAGTGATTATCTATCAGTATTTCTGCCTCCTTGTTCGGAAGCAAGTCTGTTCCCATATTTGAAACAGTGATTTTCTCAATTATTTCATTTCTCGCGGAAAGTCTTGTCAACGCACCACCAGTACCTATTATATATCTAACTCCTGTAAGGTCCTTGCCCTCTGCTATTGTCTTTTTACCGCTTGGACCATAGAGAGCCTTAAGTCTTCCTGCATGTCTCTTTACTGCTGTAATCGTTGCATGTTCAGCTAGAACCTCAACGAATCTTTTTTCAAGGTCAGATAGGGGTATTGGCTTATGGTGTTGGATAAGATTGTCCAGTGCCGGTTCGTCCAAGTCAAGCTCAGACATCAATTTATCCTCTCCTACCATTTCCACGATATTCTTCATATTGACAAAAACCCCAAGATCGCCTTCAACTGTTCTCTTGGCGAATGGTTCAGGGCTCAGCATTATTCTTGCAATTTCTTCGCTGTCCTCAGTCACTGAGTGTACATCTGTTGTTGCACCTCCCACATCTATTGTCATCAAGTCACCGATTTCATCATAGAGAACCTGCGATGCCTCCATAACAGCTCCTGGTGTGGGCATAATGTTTCCTGTTACCATATCCCTGATTTTCTCCATTCCAGGGGCATGGACTATATGCTTTTCGAATACGGACTGTATAACTTTTCTTGTAGGCTCAATGTTGAGTTCATCTATCTTTGGATAGACATTTTCCACAATATAGAGTTCATTTTCCGTTCCTTCAAAAATATCTCTTATATCCTCCTGATTTTCTACATTTCCTGCGTATATCACCGGAATACCAAGATTAAGCTCCGCTATCAGTTCAGCGTTGTTTAAGGCCGTATCTCTCTCACCATAGTCTACTCCGCCTGCAATCAGGATTATATTCGGTTTTGTTTCCTTTATTTTTCTAAGATCTGATTTTCTCAGCTTTCCTGCCGTAATATACTTTATATTAGCTCCTGCTCCAAGGGCTGCCTCCTTGGCAGCTCTTACGGTCATATCATATACCAGACCATGAACTGTCATTCGAAGACCACCTGCAGCAGAGCTGGTTGCTATAAGCTCATCATATTCAATTTTGTCGACCTTCATATTACTGCAAAGGTCATCTATTGCTTCATTAAGTCCAATTGTTACATCTCCCTGGAGAACAGAGGTTGCCCCCTGTCCCTGTCCAAGGAAAACCGGATTGGTTTCTATTCCGTTGAAAGCATTTACCACAGTTGTGGTACTGCCTATTTCAGCTACAAGCAGATTAATCTTCATTGGCCATTTCACGTCTCTTCTTCACTAGGAAAGTAGCTACATGTGAACCTTTTGTTCCACGGCCAAATCCTGCATCCATACCATTTTTAACTGCAGTTTCATTTGATACCTGAGTTCCACCAGCAATAAAGATCATCTTGTCCCTTACACCTCTCTCAATGGCGTATTCGTGAAGCTTCTTCATGTTCTTGTAGTGGATATCATCGTGTGAAATGATTGTTGAAGTAAGAACAGCATCTGCATTCATCTCAATTGCAGCATCAAGCAACTTTTCTACTGAAACTGATGTTCCAAGGATATGACATTCAATTCCGTATCCCTCGATTCCACCATGCTTTATATCAATGATCTCACGGATACCTACGGAATGCTCGTCCTCTCCTACAGTTGCAGCAACTACCTTCATATGTTTGTTGTCGATTTCCTCCCTGATCTGGTCATCTGACATTACTTCCGGTTTCGGAGGAATTACAAGCTCACTTGTATCAATTGAAAAATCAACCTTACCCTTAAGCTCAATTCTTGAACCCTCTGCTTCCTGCATGATCTCCCTGTGGATTACTTCACAGTCGTGGAGGTTCATCCTCTTGCCGATTTCAAGAGCTGCAAATTCAGCAGTTCTGACATCAGTTGGAAGGAACATTGTCAAGAGGATGATTCCATCTCCAAGCCATTCCATTTCCGGCTTAATCTTTGTTGTGCCGATCAGATCCTTTACTTCTTCAAGTCTTACATTTACATTGTCAGACTCATCAAGCTCATCTATAAAGATTATCTTTTCTGGGTCTTCAAGTGTTGATCCACCGATTAGCTTTGATGGATCCTCAACATATTCCTCGCCATACTGTGCGATGTTGTTGTATCCAAAATGTGCTGTTACAGGAGCCATGTAGTCAGTATCTCTCTCGTATACAGTACCTTCTCCTACACCACCGTCTATTTTCCTTATGATTCCATCTCCGTTTCTCTCGGGATAGTATCCTGAGTCAACAAAGAATCCATCCTGCACTGCCTTGAAGTAGCCTCCGATTTCCAGCATCTCTTCCATAAACAGAATTGCTCTTTCCTTCAGTTCTCTTACCATATCTCCCAGCTCACTGTCGTGACGCTTGAGCTGAATCATTGACATCAAACCGTCAAGTCCGTTGAAAACCTGCTTTGCAGTATCTGTTGCTTCGATGTTATAAATGTGCCATGGCACATTTCTTCCTTCATCAGGTGTGATTGTCGATTGAATATCAGCTGATGTCATTTGTGAAATCAATAGGTTCAATACATGTGTAACGGTTGCTTCTCTTGCTGATGATTCCATGTATTTGGTATTTTGCTGCGCTCTCATTCTATACTCCCTGAACAGGTCTCTCAAAGCAACTGCATATGGCAGATCAAGTCTCATACTTGGCGCTGGAGGTGCTGTTGGAGGTACAGTTGAAAGACATATATTACCTTTCTTCATTCCTACCTTAACAGAAAATATTGAATTTATCGCATGCTGTACCATCAACTCAGGCATGACCTTCCAAGCTTCTCTGGCTGTAGCATTAGCGTTGTGAGCACCATCAATCTGTGCAATGTCAGCCCAGGTCATAACCTTCTTTGCCTCTGCAGCATCAACGAATGATCTTATCATGTTTATGTTTCTGTACAATACGTTATATTGTGGATCCTGGTGTGCTCCGTTTACGCCTTCTTCTGCAAACATAACTGCAATTTCAGGACCTGCCACCCCTGATACATATGAATGATAGTTTATTGGTCTTCCAACTTCCTCTTCAATCAAGTCCAGGGCTTTTCTCTGTACCCTTACCTGCTTACGGGTTATTGGAATTCCACCAACACCCTGTGGTGTACCTTCAATCAAACTTTCAAAATGTGACTGTCCGGCAGTTCTAATTACCATTAGATGATCAGCACCATGCCATGCAGCCATTCTCATTCTTCTTATATCATCCTCGAATCTACCTGATGCTATTTCCGTAGTTATAACAGGTTGCGGTTGTGGATCGATATTTTCAAAATACTTTGAAGCTGGAAGTGGTTGGCTTTGCTTAAGATTCTCGGAAGTCTCATAGTATTCAAATTTTCCGATTTGTCTCTTTTCGCCTTGGCCTTCTCTCCAGTGCCATCCTCTTCTCTTTGGCCTGTAATTCTCTATGTCCTTTAAGAGTTCCTTGATATCCAGTTTTTCATTTGGTTTAAGATCCATTATTTGGCACCTCCTTCAAACAAGGGCTTAACTTCATTCCAGGCGTCGCCTTCTACCAGAAGGAGACCTGTTTCTCTAATTCCCATGTTCTTCTTATTTGCAAGCTTGTAAACAATGTGTCCAACACCTTTTCCAATCAAGCCTCTGTCTATTGCATTATCGACTATACTTTTTGCCTCTACACTTGAGAAGCCCATTCTCAATAGTATGCTTCTCTCAATCGAAGGACTTGTATTCTTGTAACCCAAATCTACTATTGGATCAACAAGCTCTTCAGCTAACTCCCAGAATCTGGCCTCCAGCTGATCTTCTGAAAGATCTGCCAGTTTTTTTCTTCGTTCTTGAAAATCATCTGCTCTCTTCATTATTATTCCTCCGTTTCAACTTTTACTCCCAATTCTTCCAGTGCATCTCTAACAAAACCCTCTTTCGATTTTGTATCAGCTACAAGAAAGTCAAGGTCTTCTCTGTTTACAGTTTCAACTCCTGAGTTCTTTATGCAGTTTCTTATATATGATTTTTTTGTTTTTTCAATGTCAAGCTCTTCAACACACAGCATTCCTGGATTCTCAGGAAGAATAATGTTCTCTCCTGGAACCTCTTGGGCTGGATTTCCCTTAAGAATCTTTATTCCATTTTCCTTTGCAAATGTAAGCTGTGGATTGATATGCTTTCCTGCTCCAGTATACTCAGTCTCCTGAACAACTACAATCTGGTCCTCATCCATTTCCTGAGCTAGAACAAATGCTGCAGCAAGGGCAGTGTTACCAGCCGGTCCTCTTTCAAGTCCTTCAACTTGTGCAAGCAACTCAGTCATATAGAATACTGATCCCTGGTTTACTGTTAAATATCTATCCATATATCTTAATGGTCTGGCTGCTGATCTTGGAACGTCTGATCTGTCTGGCCAAGTTGCAAAAGGAATACCAAAACCGGTATGTCCTGTTGTAAATGATTTTTTATTGAACTGCTCATCACTTGCCATGTGAAGTCCTGAAAGGCTCACACTGGCTCCTATAACTGTAGTATCAAGTGCGCCTGCCTTGATAAGTCCTCTGGCAGTACCTGTAAGGTTTCCACCACCTGCATTTGTTACCACAACTGCATCTGGATCTCTTCCTTCTTTTTCTCTGAATTGCATTGATATTTCATATCCAAGTGTTTCCACTCCTGCAATACCAAATGGCGTATAAAGAGATGCGTTGAAAAATCCTGTATCTTCAAGCAAAAGAAGGAATGAGTAAAACAGTTCAGGTCCTACTGACAGCTGTACTACTTCTGCTCCATATGCTTCACATGCTCTTGCCTTCTCGATTATTTCAGGCTGACCTTTTCCTTTAGAATCATAGCATTCCTGGACAATTATGCATTTTAGGCCTCTCATTGCTGCCTGTGATGCAACCGCTGCTCCATAATTTCCTGATGTAGCTGCTATAACACCTTTATACCCCAATTTTTGAGCGTGATAAACTGCAGTAGCTGCTCGCCTTGCTTTAAAACTTCCAGAAGGATTGCTTGCCTCATCTTTAAGAAAAATTCTGGCTCCCTTTCCTGGCTTGGAGTATTTTCTTGCAAGTCTTGTAATGTTATTCAGCTCGTATAGTGGCGTGTTCCCAACAGTTGTTTGCTTTTGTATCTCCTCAATTTCCTGTAAACTATATCCTGTTTCCTTCATCATTCTTTCATAATCAAAGGCAATTCTTCCTGACTCGAAGATATCGTAGTCAATTCCAACTGAAGACTTCATAATTTCAGGTTTTCTTGCCATAACGGCGCTGAAGCTCCTGTCTTTAGTCATGTTTTTCACCTTCCTCCAATAGTTCCCTTGCCTGTCTTCCAATATACAGAAGTTCAGGCACTGCCTTTCCATAATCGTGATCCCAGAAAGGATTGATTTCTATCAATTCTCCAGTCACTTTTCGTCCAATATATGTCTCAATGTCAACCTGATCTCCAATATTTGCATTCTCGTTCATCAGGAATCCCTTATCCCACATTTCCAAGGGAACGCTTTGAGTATCCTCAGGTATGTTCGGTGCTCTTTCACCAACTTTTAGAATAATCTTGTGGATTCTTACCCAATCGCCTTTTTTTGCAGTCATATCCAGTTCCTCCTTCTTCACCTGTTTTCATGGAAGAATGAGTAGACAAATTATCTACTCATTTCCAATATGTTTCTAAATCTTAATGTTTTTATATCTATTTTGTCTTAATTATTCAACTTCAATCATTTTTCTCATGTCACCCATAATTGCTCTAGGCACTGGAAGGTCTATCATGGTTTTTAATCCTGGTCTTGCATTTATAATGTGCGGAATCATGTTTACACACATTGCAATTGTTCCGATTCCTCCAGGAACTTCTGGTGAGTTTACAAGATTTATATCTGGGTTACCCTTTATTATTACATAGTCCCCAGTATTTACTCCAACCTGCTCAGGCTCTATTTGCTGTGGGTGATCCATTTCAATTTTCATCTCTCCATCAACATATCCGAATCCTTTCATGGCACATCCTGCTACATTTCCTGCTTTGGCAAATCCATGTGGAGATTTTCTGTCCACATCTGTCATGATTGGTTCCATTGACTGCTCAATCTTTTCTACATCCCAACCTATGGCATCAGCTATCATATGGATTGACTCTGGGAATCCAACGTGACCTGATAGATGACCTGTTTTTACACCTTCTTCAAATTCTTCCTTGGTGATTCCAATTCCTTGCTCCTCCATTACTGCAGGACCAAATGGTGAAAGGCTATTTACTCTCCTGGCTGTAACATGATCTACTGTTTCACAGCATCCAGTCATCAATACAACTAGAAGGTCCATGATCAGACCAGGGTTGATACCCGTACCTATGATTGATACTCCGTTAGCCTTTGCTATTTCATCAAGCTGCTTTGCTTCTTCAGGTGACTGAGCAAGTGGATAAGCCATCTCTTCAGCTGAAGAAACAACATTTATCTTCTTCTCAAGTATAAACTTCAATCTATCAAATGCTATTTTTGTAAATGAGTCAGTTGCTGTAAGTACAACATCAGCACAACCTTCTGTTATTACTTCCTCAGGTGTTCCTATTATGACGTCTGGTCTGTCGCCTCTCTCAGTTGAAATGTAGTCATACATACTCTTTCCAAGCTTATTGCCTCTTCCAACTGCTCCAACAATTTCAACGCCTTTCTTTTTTAGCAGCATATCAGCCATGCCGCTTCCCATTGCGCCTAATCCCCAAATTATTACCTTTACGTTTTCTTTTCTCATAAAGCACCTCCGTTAGTATTTGATTAGCGTTCTAATATTATTTATACCTTTATACATTGCAATTCCCGTGCCAAGTTATATAAACCTGTATTTTACATGAAATATACTATTCTTGCAGTAGAAAAGTCGTAAAAATCAGATATTCACATTAAAAAACGCAATAACATTTGCATTTAATGCAAATGTTATTGCGTCTGGTCCATTTTCTTTAATTTATGTTGTAGTGTTTGTCTCTTAATCCCCATATGCCTGGCTGCAATAGTAATATTATTGTTGTACCTTCCCATCATTTCCAGAATAAGTTTTTCTTCGATATCCTGTAGAAGCTCCGGTAATGAATTCTTGGATAACTGCCCAATCATATTGCTTTCAGCATTTGATGTTTTCGGAATAAAGTTTGATGTAATGAAGTTCTCTCTGTTGAGGACTTTATCCTTTGAAGAGACCATATTCATGGCACCTTCAATAAAATTCTCAAGCTCACGGATATTTCCTGGCCAATCATAGCTGCTAAAATCATTCATAACCTGGTCAGATACCTTTTCAATAGACTTATTCAACAGCTTATTATATTTTCTGATAAAATACTTGATCAACAGCTGTAGATCATCCAGTCTTTCTCTAAGTGGTGGAATATGTATATTGATTACGCTTAATCTATAGTAAAGGTCTCTTCTTATTGCTCCATTATCCACACCTGCTCTGGGATCTTCATTGGTGGTTGCAATTATTCTTACATCTATTGGGATATCCTTCAATCCACCTATTCTCCTTATGTATCCTTCCTGAAGCACTCTTAATAGCTTGGCCTGGAGAGGAAGACTCATTGAATTGATTTCATCCAGTAATAGTGTGCCACCATTGGCTTGCTCGAATATGCCCTCTCTCTCGATTGCACCAGTAAATCCACCTTTTTCTGTTCCAAACAATATTCCTTCCAAAAGTGAATCCGGTATGGCTGCACAATTCTGAGCAATGAAAGTATTGTTTCGTCTTACTCCGTGATTATGTATTGACTGGGCAAACATTTCTTTACCAGTTCCTGTTTCACCGTGTATAAGGACACTTGACGGAGTCTCACTTGCCCTTTCACCGATTTCCTTTGCCAATACCAAGGTTTTATTGTTACCGATAATACTATTGAAAGTGTACTTTTTTATTTGTGCACTTCTTTTTGTATCACGTTTGCTTACTTTTAACTCCTGTTGCAACTCCAGCAGTTGGTCAGAAAGCTTTCTTAAATTTGTTACATCCTGTGCAATCTCCATTGCACCGACAATTACTTCCCCATAATATAATGGGATTGTTGAACTAATTGTTGTTATTGAATGACCTCTGAAGTTAAAATATGTCTGTGTTGAATTTAATATGGGTTGACCGGAATTAATGACTTTTATCAATGTTGAAGTATCCTCATTGAGGCTTGGAAATATTTCCAAAATATCTTTCTCCAGTACTTGAAATATCTCCAGACCTTCAAGATCAGCCATTGCTTCATTGTAAATGATAGTTTTTCTGTCCTTGTCAATAACATGGATTCCAATATTTCCATAACGCAAAATATTTTGCACCATTAAATCATTGATTTGAGTTTTTTTCATTGAGTAACAACCCCTATTTATTCTCACCTAGAATCTTCTTAAGTTCATCCATAAAGGAATTTACATCCTTGAATTGCCTGTATACAGACGCAAATCTCACATACGCTACTTCATCCACATCCTTCAGCTTGTTCATTACAAGTTCACCAATTTGTACTGATGTGATTTCATTCTCCAAGGAATTGAAGATGGCCTTCTCAATGCTGTCTACTGTCTGTTCAATAACAGCCATGGATACTGGTCGCTTCTCACACGCTTTTATTATACCGTTCATCAGCTTGTTTCTATCATACACCTGCCTGTTTCCATCTTTTTTTACGACTATTATCGGTAGTTCTTCGATTTTTTCATAGGTCGTAAACCTTTTTCCGCAGCTGATGCATTCTCTACGACGTCGGATGGCCTGCCCTTCATCTGTAGGTCTTGAGTCTACCACTTTAGATTCCTGATATTCACAATAAGGACACTTCATGGTTGTCACCCTCTCTATCAACAAGACGCATCCTGAATCGGATACGTCTTGAGCTCTTATTTGTTCTTATCTCTTCTTCTAAGGAATATGGGAATGTCCAAATCTTCCATGCTGGTTTCCTTTGTCTCTTTTTCCTCAGTTGGTTCGTCAGCTTTTCTGGATCCGAATAATCCTGTCTTTTGATTTATAGTTGACTTGTTTTTTAAAGGTCCTTCCTCGAAACCTGTTGCGATAACTGTAATCTGGATTTCATCTGACATGCTTTCATCGATTCCAGCACCAAATATTATATTCGCATCAGGATCCACAGATTGTCTGATTATGTCCGCAGCTTCGTTAACTTCAAATATTCCCAGATCACTTCCACCTGTTATATTTAAAAGAACAGACCTTGCTCCATCGATTGATGTCTCCAGCAATGGACTTGTAATCGCCTGCTTTGCCGCTTCTGTAGCTCGATTGTCGCCTGAAGCTTTTCCTATTCCCATATGTGCTATTCCTTTGTCAAACATAATTGTTTTAACGTCAGCAAAGTCCAGATTTATTAAGTTAGGTACACTTATTAGATCTGATATTCCTTGTATACCTTGTTTCAACACTTCATCGGCCATCATAAAAGCATCAGCCATGGTCGTCTTCTTGTCTGCTATTTGAAGAAGTCTATCGTTGGGAATTGTAACAAGGGTATCTACCCTCTCCTTTAACTCCTGAATACCTTGTTCAGCGTGAAGAAGTCTCTTTTTACCTTCAAATGTAAAAGGCTTGGTTACTACTCCAACTGTAAGAATCCCAAGTTCCTTGGCAATCTCTGCTACAATGGGTGCTGCTCCTGTTCCAGTTCCTCCACCCATGCCTGCAGTGATAAAGACCATGTCTGCTCCTTTTAGTGATTCAAGAATTTCATTTCTGTTTTCTTCAGCTGCCTTGGTTCCTATCTCTGGATTAGCTCCTGCTCCAAGTCCTTTTGTTATTTTCTCTCCAAGTTGAACCTTTAGTTCTGCTCTGGATGAATATAATGCTTGTTTATCTGTATTAAGTGCAATAAATTCTATTCCCCTGACTCCGCATTCTATCATACGATTAACTGCGTTATTTCCTCCTCCACCTACTCCAAAAACCTTAATCTTTGCGAATTGGTCCACATCAATGTCAAAATCAAACATTCCCATTCCTCCTATTCTCATTTGGTACTACTTTTCTGTTTTAGCCGGCTTTTCCTTAAATAGCCAAAGTCTCCTTATTCTTGCGAAATTATCAAAAAGTCTGCTTCCAAAGGTGAAAATGGCCGCATAATACAACGGAAAACCTAACCGGTCTCCAATATATGCCAAAAATGCTGCCAATATAGCATTTCCGAAAAAACCGGAAATAAATATCTTAGTATTGAACTTATTCTCCAGATTTGCTCTTATTCCTCCGAATACAGAGTCCAGACACGCCAGTATAGCTACTGATATATATAGAGTATATGCGGTATTATAAGTATATGGAAGAAGAAATCCTATTGTTGCACCTATAAGTATTCCTATTAAAGCATATACCATTTACTCACCTTCTTCCATAGGTTTCGCATAATTAAATTGAAACGGTCCACTGTAACCTGGAACATCTACTTGATCCTTTATGTATGGTTGCAGACCAATTCCATAGATTTTCATCAGGGTATCACCGTATGTTCCCGGTGCACTTACAGCTGCCATCAACATTTGTGGGTCGCCAATAACATTTATTACAAAAGGTGTGCCAATGCTTTTGCCATTTACACGAATTATTGGTCCCCCGCACTTTATCTCACTTGTAGCAATTATCCTTTGATCATTTATGCTTATGGCTTCAGCTCCTGCTACCCTCAGATCATTTATTATATTCATTATATCAACATCATGGATAATATAGTCATTAAAATTCAGACCAGTATAGTCTCCCAAGTTATCATACATTATGATTTCAATGCCTGGTCCTTTAAGTTTTGTATACCCGGCTCTGTTCATATTATCATTTACATCTGCTACAAGTATGTCAATGATATTTGCATCTCCAGTATTTATGCTCTCCAAAGTCTCCAATTTTGCTTCTTTTTGAAGCGCTATTTTCTCCAACTCGCCTATTTCATTTCTTACGGACACAATTTCTTTTTTTGTATCTAGTATTGACTTTACAGTCACAGGTGTTAATAGTTCAACATTGAGTTTCATTTGGGATGCAAGCAGCACTCCAACAAATATGCTAAACAAGGTAATTATAAGTTTGGGGTTATTCTTTTTCATGATACCCCTCCCTAATTAGCAGATTCTTCTACAGGGCTGGCGTATATAAAATCTTTAACCCTTCTGTACCTTGGAATCTCAACTTCATTATTCTGGGTTAGATGGACAATGTAGTCGTAACTCCTTAACTGCCATACAATTCCCCACTTAATGCTTAAAGCCGATTCCAGAGTATCGGGGTTGCCAATGGCTTTGATTATAATTGGCGAACCGGTTGAAACTCCATTAATCTCTATGTGATTTCCAGCTCTTACTATTTCTGTAAAAGCAGTATAACGTTGGTCATTTATACTTATGGCTTCTGCTTCAGCAGCATTTAAAACACTTACAACCTGAAGTATCAAATCAAGTTCATCAACTATACTGAATCCCTCACCAAACTGGATATCAACTGGCGGATCATTTATCTCAAGAACTATTCCTTTTCCTTTAAGATCTGTGTAACCTGCAAGCATTCTGTACTTCATGGCATCCTTATAGAGATTTTCTGCATATATGTCGTCTTCTATGCCACCCTTTTCATATTGCTCAATTTTTGCTTCTATTTCCTGAATATGTCTTAGCTGAGATTCCATCTCAGTTTGTGCTTTTCTCAATTCATTCGCTAGTTCCTGTGCTCTCTGAGTGGGCATGACACCCTCTCCTACAGATTGATTTATTGTCTTGAACTGGATGGATAAAATCAATCCAAGAATAAGAGAAACCATCACAAGTGCTATTATTTCTCCCTTGATTTTCATTTTATCCCCCTCATCTCTCATCTCTTACTACTATTGGATGTTCTCCTTTATTCATAATTATCATTTTTGTAGGAATGTTTTTTTCTTCTACATCCTCAATTATTTCCTGAAGTACCTTTAATTTATATTTTACATTATGAAGAGGTCCAAATTCAACTATCACTCCATTAAATAAATTAATCTTAATATTATTCTCCTCATCATATACTATTTCTCGGAAATTGAGAACTATTTTTTCCATCTCCTCATCATTAAACATATCCTGGAGTTTATTACCTATTCCATTATTGAGGACTTCCTCACCTGGTTTTAGCTGTTCCCAGTCAAACCCTTTCACCAAGGGAATGTCGCTGTTGCGTCTGATGGAGTATTCAAGAAGTACTGCCTGTGAATCAATTACTGCATAACTGTAATTGTATTCAAACTGCATATATGGAACTCTTTCCTGAACAAGAATCTCAATGGTTCCAGGAAACTTCCTTTTTATTTCGACAGTGTCGATGTATGGCAATTGAACAATTGACTCCTCAGCTTTTCCAACTTTTGTCTTTATTATACTATCACCATGACCAATCTCTGATACTTCCACTATCTCTTCAGTGGTTATTTTTGAATTGCCATCAACTTGAATAGCCTTGATCTGTAATAACTTAGTTCTTAGACTCCAGAATATAAGAAGGCTTAGTACAAGAATTAAAACAACTATTCTTCGATATATCCTTACTTTTCTATTTTTTCTTTGTACTCTGGTCTCCTTGACCATCGTTTCACCTTCTATCTATATTAACTTATCGATTTCTTCAATTATTAAAATGGTTGCACCAGGGTTCCCAAGTTCTCTGCTTTTTTTTGACATCGCATTCAACTTCTCATCATCAAAGACCAGCTTCATAATTGATTCAAATAAGATCTCTGGATTCAGCTCTTTTTCCAGTATTAACTTTGCAGCTCCATTATCCTCAAAAGCCCTTGCGTTGAATTCCTGGTGATTTTCAGCAGTATAAGCTTTCGGAATCAATATTGAAGGTTTCCCAGCTGCAGAAATCTCCGCCAGTGCAATCGCACCTCCACTTGTAATAACAATATCTGCAGCACTTATGGCTAATGGCATGCTGTGATGATATGAAATTATCTCTACATTATCACCAATTTGGATTTTTTCTTCCTCAATTTTTTCAAAAAAACTATTGTAGTGTGATTTTCCTGTTACGTGAATCAAATTAATCCTGTTTTCTAATATTATCTTTTTAAGGACTCCCAACATCGAATCATTGAGGCTTCTTTGTCCTCCACTTCCGCCAAATGACAGAACCAAAGGTTTCTCGTCAAATCCCAATTCTTTTCTAGCTTCCTGCTTATCGGTCAAGAGTAT
Source organism: Gudongella sp. DL1XJH-153 (assembly GCF_049310905.1). NCBI lineage: Bacteria > Bacillati > Bacillota > Tissierellia > Tissierellales > Tissierellaceae > Gudongella > Gudongella sp. DL1XJH-153. Next base: position 41,471 of record NZ_JBMEMN010000020.1, on the reverse strand, counting down.
GTCCTGCCTAATCGGATTCCCCGTCAAGGAGACATCTCTACATTTTGTAAAATACTTTCTCGATTCTTCGTAGGTTATAAGTACTTTGTCTACAAATCTTGATAAAATCTTATTTGTTATCCCGGGAAAAGCATTTTGCTCGTGGATAACGGTTGGTATTTTCGACCGAGCAGCTCTGTAAAGAATAGGTCCACAAACATACCCACCAGTTCCAACTACCAAGTCCGGCTTGAACTTGTCCAAGATTTTCCTTGAGTCATGTAGGCCACGGAAAAGTTCTGCTACGGCTACAGTTGACTTCTTATTGAATCTTCTGGGCATTCCTTTGACGTGTATGGATTGAAATTCATAACCAGCATTAGTCGAAAGCTCCTCTTCCAAGCTACCTTTTGTCCCTACGTAAAGTATTTCAATGTCTTTATATCTATTTTTTAATCCATCTGCAATTGCCAAAGCAGGATAGATGTGTCCTCCTGTCCCGCCACCGCTAATTATTATTCTCATTGACTTTTCTCCTATCACTGTTTGAAGTCCTTGATATGTTCATTAGAATTCCAAGTCCTGCAAGATAAATTACCAATGAAGTCCCACCAAAACTGATCAAAGGCAAAGTGATTCCAGTTACAGGTATGCTTGATGTAACGACACCAATATTTATAAATGTCTGTATTGCAAGCAAGGAAGTAATTCCCGTTGCCAGATAACTACCAAATGCATCCTTGGCATTAAGAGCAACTACATATCCTCTCCATATTATCATGGCATATAGCAATAGTACAAACAGAGTCCCTATAAGTCCAAGTTCTTCACCAATAATTGAGAAGATAAAATCATTGTAGGACTCAGGTATATAGAAAAACTTTTGTCTGCTTTGGCCAAGGCCAACTCCAATAAGTCCACCAGACCCCATGGCGTATAGAGACTGAACAATCTGCCATCCATCGCCCAGCTTATCTTCAAAGGGGTCAAGAAAAGCAAGTATACGTCTTTGTCGGTACTCATTGCCTTCAGAAAATATTGCATACTTTGCAAATACACCCGTTCCCGCTATTATCACTCCAATAATTGGCAACCACATACCTGCAACGAAGAACATGGCAAATAAAGTTCCTGCCACTGTGGCAGTGGTACTTAAATCTCTCTGAATATATACAAGAGCTGCAGATAATCCTATCAATAGAAAAGCAGGAAATGCGCCATCAAACAGTTTTCTTACTCTTTCTTTCTTGTTATCAAGAAACGCTGCAAAAAATACTATGCTGCCCAACTTGACTGCATCAGACGGCATAAATGTAGTGAAGCCAAGATCAATCCATCTTCGCGCACCCTTTATTTCAACTCCCATGGGTGTAAAAATAAGAAGCGCCAAGATTATCGCTGAAATATAAATTGGAACGGATAATTTCTTCCAGATTCTGTATTCAATATTCATCATTAAGACCATTCCTGCAATTCCAACAAGTGCCCATCGAATGTGTCTTCTGGCATAATGACTTCCATCTGAATATCTAACCATTCCCTCAGGCCAGCTTGCACTGTACACCATAATTATTCCTATGAAAACAAGTGTTATGACGGAAATAAAGATTATAAAGTCTACAGGCTTCTTTTTCATATTTTGCTTTGCCATGATATCACTCCGTCAAGTCTTTTACGATTCTCTTGAAATGGTTCCCTCGCTCTTCAAAATTCTGATAAAAATCCCAGCTTGCACATGCAGGTGATAGAAGTACTGCATCACCGATTTTTGCAATTGAGATAGCTTTATTTACTGCATCTTCCATATTGATTGCTTTGTAAATGACCTTGATACCAATATTTTCAGCAGCTCTTTCTATATCTTCTTTTGTTTCTCCAATAAGAACCAATGCTCGAGATTTGTTTTGTAAAGCTTTGAGGAACTTGTCGTAATTTGCTCCTTTGTTATATCCACCTGCAATAAGTACAATTGGATTGTTAATGGCCTCTATCGCTTTTGTAGTTGACTCTACATTTGTTCCCTTGGAATCGTTGTAAAAATCTACCCCATTCCACTTGCCTACATACTCAATTCTATGTTCCACTCCCTTGAAATTTCGAATTGTTGTTCTAATTGTATCATTATCGATCCCAAGAGCTTTCATAACTCCTACAACACCACATATGTTTTCAATATTATGAACTCCTGGAATTTTAATATCTTCAAGTGAAAGTATAATCTCCATTGATTCATTATTTCTATATATTATTGAACCATTATTAATGAAAACACCTTGAGCAAGCTCTTTTTTTGCACTGAACCAAATTATTGAAGCTCTTGTTTTCCCTTCAATGTTTCTTAGGTTCTCATCTTCCTTGTTTAGAACCAGGTAATCATCACCACTCTGGTTTGCGAATATCTTGAACTTGGATGCCTTATAGTTATCAAATGTCCCGTGCCAATCCAAATGATCCTCAGTTATGTTAAGAATAAGCGAAACCTTTGGCTTAAATAGATAGGTATGCTCAAGTTGAAAACTACTTAACTCAAGAACCAGATAATCTTCCTTCTGGACATTCTCCACAACTTGAAGGACTCCAGTTCCCATATTGCCTGCCAGATGTGCTCTATTCTCATTATTGTTAAGAATCTCACCAGCCAGTATTGTGGATGTAGTCTTTCCATTTGTTCCTGTTATTCCAATTATCGTTCCTTGTATCCCCAGATTATAGGCAAGTTCTATATCAGAAATAACTGGTATTCCCTTATCCATTGCAAACTTGATAACCATATTGTCAGGTGGAATACCAGGGCTTTTTACAATAAAGTCCACATCCTGAACCATGTTTATCATTTCTTCCTGGATTACTTCTACATTGATCAATTGGTTTCTTATGAGAATTTCTTTAATCTCCAATTCGGGTTTTTCATCGTATACAAAAAGTTCATTATTGTGCTCCGCAAGAAGCTTCAGTGCTGACACCCCTGTAATCCCGATACCCATAACCATTATTTTTTTGCCCTTTATAAGCATATGACACACTTCCTAACTTAGTATAAATAATCCTGCCAATGACAGTATCAAGGTAGCTGCCCAGAATACCCAGACAACTTTAATCTCTTTCCAGCCTTTTTGCTCATAATGATGATGCAAAGGCGCCATCCTAAAAAATCTTTTTCTGGTGAGCTTGAAGTACCCAACCTGAATTATTACAGATAAAGCTTCTGCAAAGAAAATCCCTCCTATTATAGGTATAAATATATAAGTCCCAGATAACAATGCTATTGCTGAAAGTGCTCCACCCAGTGCTAGAGAGCCAGTATCTCCCATAAATATTCTTGCTGGATTGTAATTGTATATTAAAAATCCCAACAATGCTCCTGTCATGGCAAATGATGAAATAGCAACTTCTGTAAATCCAAATCTATAGGAAAGCACCCCAAATGCTGTAAAAACTATTACAGATACTCCAGTTGCAAGACCATCAAGTCCATCTGTCAGGTTTACAGCATTCACTGTTCCAACGATAACTACCAGCAAAAATGGTATGGTTAAAAGTCCCAATGCCATTGTTCTTTCACCCAGTATCGGAACTACTATCTGTGGATAGGATTCCGAAAAATTCAAGTAGTAAAGTATCAGTACCATTGCAACGATAATCTGTCCTATTATCTTCTGATAGGCTCTTAGTCCAAGGTTTCTTTTTTTCACTACCTTTATATAATCATCCATATATCCCACGGCACCAAACCCAAGGGTAGAAAACATAATCATACCCATATCCATGCTTAATCCACCTGCAATCAAAGATGCTGCAATAAATCCTACCAGGAAGATCATACCTCCCATAGTTGGTGTGCCTGATTTTGCCAGGTGAGATGTAGGCCCATCCTCTCTTATGCTCTGTCCTATTTTTAATCTTTGCAGTAATGGTATTATTTTCGGCCCAAGAAATGAGCTTAATACGAATCCTGCACCTGAAGCCAGCAACAGCTGGGTTGTTTCATTCATAAACCTGCTCCTCTCAACAGTCATTCTTAGTCTATATCATTCCTATTATAGTAAAGATTGCCTCCATTTACCAGAGGTATTTATCAACTTCCGAATAAGAAAGACAACACTAGGTTGTCTTCTAATTGGAATCATTTATCTCCTCACTCGATAAAATAGGATTGTTACTACCATCCTCAAGATAAAGATCTATTATGGAACCCTTAATTACTTCTACTCCAGGAGAAGGATATTGATCCAAAACCAATGTGTTTATATTAAAATCCTCATACTCTGTGGTATATCTAAGATCAAGATCTGTAAGCATTTTTCCAGCACTGTTTATGGATAGATTTCTTACATTAGGTACAAGTACTGTCTCTTTGGTGGCCTCCAGCTCATCTTCAGTGTACTTTCTTGGAACCTCCAGATAATTCAATGTATTTTCTATGACACTGGCTGCAGCCGGCCCAGCAACAGTACCTCCGTAATATATCCCTGTTGGCTCATCTACAATGACCAAGACAGCAATTCTAGAATCATCGACAGGAGCCAATCCTCCAAATGATGATATATATTTTCCATCAACATATCTTCCATCAATGATTTTCTGAGCAGTACCAGTTTTCCCTCCTACTCTGTATCCAGGAACATATGCTCTTCGCCCCGTTCCCTCCAGAACCGTCAACTCAAGCATATCCAGTAATTCACTGGATGTATCCTCTGAAATCACCTGCCTCTTGAGTTCGGGTTCGTAGGTTTCAATAACTCTGCTATCTGAATCCAATAGACTTTTTACTATGTGTGGTGTCATAAGATTTCCACCATTACCTATTACTGAAATTGCATTTATCATTTGTATGGGAGTTACTGCTATACCATGACCATAGGATAATGTTGCAAGATTTACCTCTCTGATAGAATCAATTCCTGATGGAATTATTCCTTTTTGTTCGCCAAGAAGGTCAATCCCCGTTACTTCTCCAAAACCAAAAGCTTTTATATATTCAAGCATTTTCTCCTTTCCAAGATCCCTTGCCATATTAACAAAGGCAACGTTGCATGAATTGCTAAACGATGTAGAAAAATCCTGATCTTCGTGAGGGTCGTACCAACTTGAGCATCTTAATACAACTCCTGGAATATCTCTTATAAACCCGTTGCAGTAATAATGGGTATTAAGATTGGCTGATGCTTCTTCAAGTGCAGCTGCCGCAGTTACAATCTTGAATGTAGAACCAGGTTCGTATATATCGTTAATAGCGTAATTTCTCCATAATTCGTACCATTTTTGTTGCTGCTCCTCAAAGGAAAGAGATTCCCATTGCTTGTTCACGTTTTCGTCCAATGACATCCTGGGATTATTGGGATCATAATCTGGTTTATTAGCCATTGCAAGAACCTCTCCTGTATTAGGATCCATTACTATTATAGAGACACTTTTTGCCTGATTTTTAATCAAGGCTTCCTCTGCAGCGTCTTCAGCAAAACCCTGAATCGTTTCATCAATTGTAAGAACAACAGATGTTCCATCCTCGGGATTATAAATTTTCTCACCGCCATATGGCAGCTGCCTGTTATCTCTGTCTGTTGCCTTAACCCATACACCTGGTACTCCAGTCAGGTATTCGTCATAAACCCTTTCAATTCCATAGAGTCCATTATTGTCGATATCAGTGAATCCAAGAACATACGAGGCGAAATTACCAAATGGGTAGTACCTCTTATTGTCATCGACAATTGATACACCTTCCAGCTCAAGTTCTCTTACCATTTCGGCTTCTTCTCTCGTTATCCACTGCTTTAGTTTTACCACAGAATTTTCTTTTACAAGGTTCTCATATATTTTTGTTGAATCAATTTCTAAAATAGTTTCCAACTTCAAGGCTGTTTCTTCTGGATTCTCTACATCTGAAGGGCTTGCCCATACTGTAAATGAAGTTATGTTTACAGCCAATTTTCTACCCTTCCTGTCGTAGATAAAACCTCGATCGGATTTCAGATTAATTGCTTTAGTCCATTGCTGCATAGCGCCCCGCTTGTATTCTGAGCCTTCAATCACCTGAACTCTAATTAATCTATATCCTAAAAAAAACACGATTAAAGTTACTACAAATATAGCAAACTTTAATCGTTTTCTGGTTGATTTATTTATTCTATGCAATAAAATCCCTCCTAGTAAAGGCTGGCAAAAATACCGATTACATTTCTTACTTTATCCTGTAATGTAACCTGGTATGAATCATTGGAAATCGAATCATTGACAGTTATATATTCTATCTGACCTTCTTCGGGATAAATCATTCCCAGGCTGTTTTTTGCCTGTTCACTTATCAGTGTGGTATTTTTCAATCCTTCAAGAGTCCCTGCCAAATCCTGTTTCAATTTCTCCAATTCTGTTGCTTCATTTTCCAGACTTGTTATTTCTAATCTCATAGAAGTTATTTTAGCATATCCTTGTAGTATAAACAAAGAAGTACTTAATAAAATAATTGCAAGGGAAATATACATACGTCTATTTAGGGAGTATGACTTCTTCCGAATCGTTGTTCGGACTCTTTTCTGTTCTTTCTCACCTATGTATTCAGGGTATTGATCATACAGTACTTTTGCTGCCATCATAATATTAGCCCCCTTAACAAGTTGCCTATATTCTTTCAGCCACTCTCAGCTTCGCTGATCTACTCCTAGGATTATTGTCGAGTTCCTCTTTTCCAGGAACTATTGGTTTTCTTGTAATAATTTCAATTTCACGTTTCTTATCGCAAATACATGTTGGAAATTCAGGTGGACAGATACAATCTTTATATAGCTCCTTGAACTGTTCCTTTACTATTCTGTCTTCCAGTGAATGAAAGGTTATGATTGCAAGTCTTCCACCAGGTTTAAGGCTCTCCACCATTTCTTTTATAGCCTTTTTCAATACGTCCAGCTCTCCGTTTACTTCTATTCTAATAGCCTGAAATGTCTTCTTGGCTGGATGGTGTCCTTCCATTCTGACTTTCTTGGGAATTGCTTTTTTTATAACGGTCACAAGCTCCATTGTTGTATCAATTGGTTTTTCAGCTCTTTCGTTCACTATGAATTCTGCTATTCTCTTTCCCCACTTTTCCTCGCCATACTGAAGGAAAATCCTTGTAAGCTCTTCAGATGAGTATGTATTAACAACATCCCATGCTGAAAATTCACTGCTGGTATCCATTCTCATATCCAGAGGTGCATCTTTGTTGTATGAAAACCCTCTTTCCTCTGTATCCAGCTGATGTGATGAAACCCCTAAATCAAGAAGTATTCCATCTACCTTCTCTATTTCGAGCTCCCGTAACACCGCTTTTATATTTACATAATTTGAATGAACGAGGTGGATCTTATTTATATGATCCTTAAGTACTTCTCTGGATTTCTCCAATGCATCCATATCCTGATCTATTCCTATTAGCCTTCCGGTAGTCAGTTGCTCGACAATCTTAAGTGAGTGCCCTGCTCCTCCAAGTGTTCCGTCCACATATATTCCATCTTCCTTTATTGAGAGCCCCTTAAGAACTTCCTGCAACAATACTGATACGTGATGAAACTCCATATGAACACCCCCTGACTATATCTCAATTATTATCTCAACTAGATTCCTAATTCCGCCATTTTTTCAGCTATGCTATCATAGCTTAGACTATCATCATCATTGTAACTATCCCACTCTTCCTTGCTCCATATCTCAAGTCTAGTGGATACTCCGATTACCACTGTATCCTTTGTAAGTTTTGAGTGGTCTCGCAGATTGCCAGGAATCAATATTCTACCCTGTTTATCCAGTACACATTCCGTAGCTCCCGAGAAGAAAAATCTTACAAATGCTCTAGCATCCTTGTTTGTCATAGGTAAGCTTTTAAGCTTGTCCTCAACTATTTTCCATTCGTCTTTGGGGTAAACAAAGAGGCAGTTATCAAGGCCCTTGGTCATGACAAACTCATCTCCAAGAGGCACCCTGAATTTTGAAGGTATGATTAATCTTCCTTTTCCATCGATGGTATGTTGATATTCACCTATAAACATACTCTTCTCCACCTTTGCCGATTATTTACCACTTTCCTCCACTTCTCACCACTTTGTATTTATTTTACCCTAAACCTCGTGTTTTATCCACCATTTTAGTTAGATAAAGTGCCCTTTTGGGACTTTAGTCCCGATTCCTGGCAATAAAAGAGCCCGGAAGAATAATTTCCGGGCTTACTGCTTAGCATTAGTTTAATTTTTTTCTTAAATTACTATTCTAGATTGCCTTTCTGAGCTGCTCTTTTTCTATTATACAATAAGGCTCCCCCAACTAATATGGTCAATATGCTTATTAACTGTGCAACTCTAAAGGGTCCAAACATTAGGCTGTCTGTTCTCAAACCTTCGATGAAAAATCTAGCCACAGAATATAGAATTACATATAGCAGAAAGATTTCGCCCTCAATTTTAGACTTCTTCCTGTACCATATTAAAAACAGAAACACCATCAGGTTCCATATTGACTCGTAAAGGAATGTTGGGTGTACCTTGACCCCATCTATCATTATTCCCCAGGGAAGATCTGTGGGGCCACCATGGGCTTCCTGATTGGCAAAGTTACCCCATCTACCTATAGCTTGTCCAAGTATTAAACTCGGAGCAGCTACATCAGCAAAGGTCCAGAATTTTAGGTTCTTGATTTTTGTGAATACTATTGCTACAAGCGCACCACCGATTACCGCGCCGTGAATTGCCAGTCCGCCACCTCTGAAATTTAGAATCTGTCCAGGATTGGCACTGTAATAATCCCAGGAAAAGACAACGTAATACAGCCTTGCAAATATTATTGCCACAGGCACTGCAAAAAGGAGAAAGTCTATGAATGTTTCCTCCTTTATTCCTTTTCTGCCTGCTTCTTTTGTAGCAATCAGGGTTCCTATGAGAACGGCTATTGCTATTAGCAGTCCATACCATCGGACTTCTAGTCCGAATATTGTAAATGCTACTGGGTCCATTCTTTAACCACCTTTCAATTGTTGCCTGTTTCCAACTCAGGCCATATTATTGATATAACACTTCTGTCATCCCTGAAATGGATTTTGAATCTCTTTAGTATGTCCTCAAATGTAATTTCATTAAGAACATCCAGATAATCTATCAGCAAAAAATCCTGAAAATAAAGATCCGTTAGATTATTTGCAATGAATTCAATGGAGTTGAAACTTGTGAGGAAGGTACCAATTTCCTTTCTTTTAATTCTTAGGAATGCCTCTTCTGTAATATAGTCCTCTGGTTTACTAAACATTTCCACAATTCGATCATATACTTCCTTAGGATTATCACTTTGTCCTGCAATCAATGAATGCCCATAGGTCGTTTTTCCGGTAAAGTATGCACCAAAGCTACTGTCAACTAGACCTTCCGAGTATAACTCGTTATAAAACTCCGAGCTGTTGGTAAATAGCATATCCAGAATAATGTTTGTAATTATGTCTTTCTTTACAGAATCTCTGCCAGTCAAACCTAATTCTGTGTCTTTTATTCCGATTTGGAAAAGCGGTTTTGATGTCATCATTCTTTCTTCAATTGATTTTAAAAGAACATCATCTGGTTCATATTGCACAACTCTTTTAACTTCATCCAAAGTATCTGCATAATCTTTACCTGCTGATTTGACCGTCTTTACAATTTCATCCCTGTCAAGATCACCTACTACAAACAAGACCATATTCCCTGGATTGTAAAATGTTTTGTAAGCAGTTTCCAAGTCATCCTTGCTGATTTTATTAATACTTTCCACAGTGCCTGCAATATCTGTTCTGACTGGATGACTATAATACATTGCCTTTAGAGTATTAAAGAAAACAACCCATTTTGGATTATCCTGATACATTTGAATTTCCTGGGCAATTATTCCCTTCTCTTTTTCAACATTTTCTTCAGTGAGAAATGGGCTTTGTACAAAATTTACAAGCAGCTTTAGATTCTCATAAAAGTTGTCTGTCGAGTAAAACAGATACGAGGTCTGATTGAAATTTGTATATGCATTTACATATGCCCCCAGGGATGAAAATTTCTGGAACAAGTCTTCATCAGGTTCCTCAAATAATTTGTGCTCTAAAAAGTGAGCTATTCCTTCTGGTAGCTCCACAGGCTCACTCTCTCCAAGAGGAGTAAATATATTGTCGGTTGAACCATAGTTGGTAGTAAATATTGCATATTTCTTGGTAAAACCTTTCTTGGGAAAATAAAACAAATTAATACCATTATCTAGTTTCTGATTATAGATTTCTTCCCTTAGATTTTCATTTCTTATTCTTTTCATTTTGCACCTCTCTATTGGGACCATACATAAAGTAGATAGTATCCAGATTTACTCTACTCATGGCATCAATTACATCATTTCTGGTTACGTCCTCCAGTTGCTTAATCATTTCTTCCAGGCTTCTATCATCATTGGATATTATTTTCCCAAAAACAAATTCTGACACAAGTTGAGGATTATCAATTATTGATTCACTGGATGTTCTGATTGATTTCTTTGCTATTTCCATATCCTCTTCAGAAAAGTTGCCTTTAACCATATCCTGCAATGCTTCGTTTATAAGATCTACAGTTTTTTGATAATTATTATATTCGATTCCTGCATCAAGTAAAACTATGGACTTATGCTTAACAATACTTGATGTTACATAGTAGGCAAGACTATGCTTTTCTCTAACATTTCTAAATAGGAGCGAATTTGGTCCTCCTCCAAAGATTTCATTCCCAAGAAGCAATCCATTATATAATGAATCTTCATATCTTATCCCAGTTCTATACCCTAGAACCAGCTTACCCTGATTTACTTGCATCTTCTCTCTAACCTGATTTTTATTCTGGGACTTTTCTATGATTACTTCCCTTGGAACATAGGTTATGTTTTCCCTTTCCAGGATTTCTTTAGGCATAAGTTCTTCCAGATTCATCTTGTTATCATGCCCTGTATATACTATCTCAATCTGACTTGTCAGAAGAATGTTTCGATAATGATCATAGAGTATATTTTCATCTATTCCATCAACATCTTCTACATATCCATTGGGATAAATGCTAAACTTCTCACCTTTGCACATTTCTTCTATGCATCTATTGATTGAATAGCTCCTTTTGTCATTAATTTTGTTGTTAATTCTTGTTTTTAAATTCTTCTTTTCCTGTTCTATATAGTTTTTGGAGAATACACCTTCCTCAGTATATGGGTCGAAAAGAACTTCCTTGACCATTTGAAGAACATCCTTATCAAGTCCTTCTTCTCCAGTGTATCTTCCATCAGCCCATTCCATTGAAATTTTTATAATCTGTCTCTCTCCTCTTCTTGAAGAGTTGATTTTTAGATTAGCTCCAAAAAGGTTTTCAAGTTTTCTTTCCATCCTAAGCGTACTTGGGTAGTTCTTTGTCCCTCTATTAAGCACTGTTGGCAACAAAGAATTCAATGTAACTTCTTCCCTATCCAGTGGTCTTATGATATAAACCCCAAGATAGTTGGACTTGAATTTATCTGTATAAGTTGAATTTATATGCACTCCGTTACCAATTTTTTTTCTCTGGGATTCCATTTCTACAATCCCTCCTTTCTATATTGTACAAGTCATTTATTACCCAATCACTAAAACTCTTAATTATTTTATCAAAAAAATAAAGGGTCAGACCCTTTATTTTTATCCTTTAACAATTTCTACTCCTGAACTTGTTCCTATTCTTGTGGCGCCTGCTTCCATCATTGCAACTGCTTGTTGATGATTCTTTACTCCACCAGATGCTTTGACTCCCAGTTTTTCACCTACAATTGACTTCATTAGTCTTACGTCATCAAGGGTTGCTCCACCTGTACTGAACCCAGTTGACGTCTTTACAAAATTAGCTCCTGCTTCCATTGCCAACTCACAAGCTTTCCTTTTTTCTTCATCTGTTAAAAGTGCAGTTTCAATTATGACTTTTACAAGTGCCTTGTTTTCGGAAGCTACAACGACTGCCTCAATATCTTCCTTTACCAGACTGTAATTTCCATCCTTAAGTGCTCCAATATTAATAACCATATCTACTTCGTGGGCCCCCATGGCTATTGCATCCTTTGTTTCAAATGCTTTAGTCTGAGGTGTGTTTGCTCCCAGCGGAAAACCTATAACAGTTGCCACTCTTACTTCTGAGTCCTTAAGAAGCTCACTGCAATATTTTACATGAATCGGATTCACACAAACAGCCTTAAACTTATTCGTCTTAGCTTCTTCACACAATACCTTTATTGAATCCTTGGAAGTATCTGCCTTTAATGCAGTGTGATCAATAATGCCTGCCAAATCAATCATAGTTAGTCACCCCTAAATAATAATATCCACCATATCTCCGTTTCTTATTCCTGCAGCATTACCTTCTTCAATATCTACATGCATTTCCAATGCATAGTTTGGATTTACTCTTACAAGGACATTGTCAAATACCAGACCTCTTGGCCCAGGAATTTTAATGCTAACAATTTCTCCATCCTTTACACCAAATTCCTCACCATCTGTCGTATGCATATGAATATGTCTTGCGGCAACAATAATCCCTTTGTCAATCTCCACTTCACCCTTCGGCCCAACTATTTTAGCCCCTGGTGTTTCTGCTACATCACCTGAATTTCTTACCACTGGAGCGACGCCAAGTGTAAAAGCATCTGTGATGGATACTTCTAGTTGTGTATCGGGTCTTACAGGGCCAAGTATTCTTACTCCCTTGATTGTCTTCTTGGGACCGACAACATCTACCTTTTCCTCGCAGGCATACTGTCCAGGTTGAGACAAGTCCTTCATTTTCGTAAGCTCATATCCTTCTCCAAATAGTGTATCAAGATCCTCCTGGCTTATATGAATATGTCTGTTTGATAATGCAATTGGTAATGTTTTCTTCATCGTAACCCTCCTATTATTTATTCATATACTCATTATACTCTTTTTACCATGGTTTTTCAAAGAGATTGTCAAATAAATGTTAAGTCTAAAAAGCACTCCTCTAGCATTAAGTAGTGCCATTTTTTGCTAAATGAAATTTCTCATATACTTCATTAGATATTTAATGACAATAGTGTTCAATGGTATGCTTATTAGCGCTGCCAGAACCCTTGTTGGGAGAAGGATGATAAACCCTTTTCCAAATAGTGTTGAAAGCCAATAAGTATTAAGTCCCAATGAAACTATTACTGATACCAGCAAAACAGCTACAAATATATTCTTGTAGGAATATATTTTATCGTAGTTCTTTTCTCTTTTAAGCCTAAAGAATACCAGGCCAGGAATTACTCCCCAAAGTATTGAACTTAATGTGAATCCCGGATGGTATGGCCCCTGAGGATTAATCAGAAATCCAATTATATCCGCCGCAAATCCTGTAAGTCCTCCTACCAGTGGCCCATACATCATTCCTGAAAGCATCAGCGGTAAATCTCCAAAACTGATCCTTAAAGCTGAAACACCTGCAAGTGGTACCATGATGTAGGCAAATCTGGTCATAACAATTGATATTGCAACCAGAAAACCAGCCTTTACCATGATTCTAACACTTATTTTCCCCTCTTTTCTTTTCATTTGAATCCCCTTTCTTTAACTGACAGCTACTGCCAATTAAAGAAGGTACCCTTAATTGTCAGCGGATGCGGTAAAGAATCGCAGAAATCTTCTTTCGTCAACGGGCAACTTCCCATCCCGAGGCACTTAACGCTCTTTACCTACTCTGTCATACATAACAATTTAATTTCATATTATACATGATAGAAACAAATTTGTAAACAAACCTTGGATTTAGAAAAGCTTGTTAACTCATCCTATAAGTCATGTTAATCAATATCTTTTTTTGCTTTTAAATCTACCTATGGTGTATTTACCCTTCTTGTAGAAAATATATCCAATAAGTTGTGCTATGGAGAGATACTTAATGAAGCTTATCCCAATATTGCCTGCAATATTTATGAAAAATGGCTCAGGTAGAATCTGGATCAACAAGTCTGTCCTCGGATTCAATATCCAAAGGTCATTATCAAAGAATATTTCATGAAAAACAGTAAAATACCTTGTGAAATCAGTTAAGACAAGAATCACCATGACAATAAGAAGCAAATGATTTGCAAAGAGCCCAATGGACATCCATTTGCCCATAAAGCCTGCCATCTCTTTTGAAAGAAACCAAAAAACCACTGCCAAGGCAAATAATGCAGATGCCAGTTTTAGAACTCTCGACAGCTCATATAACTGAAGGACATCCTCCATATGTTGAATTTCCCTTTCATTAAAGTGTCTATCCAAGGCACTATCATCGGACCCCTTGAGATAAGTAATAATGTCTTTCGAAACTACCTCCAATTCTTCAGGTGTTTTTCCTGTAACATCATATACTCCATTTTCCTCATAGGAATCCATGTAGTAATCCAGGTCGTAAGTATTTTCTTCGATTGCCATTACAAGCGCTATAATTGATACAGAAACCACTAGTACAACAATAAGTGCAATGTTAAAAGTTCTCAATCCATCACCTCTTCTAAAAAAATCTGATGGAATAATGGGATTTCTGTCCTCTTTTCCACCAGACTATTTTAATTGATATTTGCAAAACAATTATTTAAATTACATTTCTTCAGGCATCTCCCAATTATGGTAAACTTCCTGAACATCATCATTGTCTTCAAGCATATCTATGAGTTTCTCCATATTCTTTATGTCTTTTTCATCTTGAAGTGATACCATATTCTGAGGTAAATAAGTAAGCTCCGCTACAGCAAAGCTGTATTCAGATTTCTGTAATCCATCTCTGACTGTGTTAAAGTCAGTAGGTTCCATGATTATTTCAAATCCATTTTCATCTGCCTCGAAATCCTCTGCTCCCAATTCTATTGCAAGCATGGTTAATTCATCCTCATCTATTGAATCTTCTTTTTCAATTGCAATTAAACCTTTTCTGTCGAACATAAATGATACTGATCCACTTTGTCCCAGATTCCCACCGTATTTATCAAATGCATGCCTGACATCTGAAGCTGTTCTATTTCTGTTGTCAGTTAAACAATTCACTATTAGTGCTGTTCCTGATGGTCCATATCCTTCATAGATGATTTCTTCGAAACTGTCAGAACCCAATTCACCAGTTCCCTTTTTGATAGCTCTTTCAATATTATCGTTTGGCATGTTTTCAGCTTTCGCTTTATCAATAGCTGCTTTCAATGACGGATTATAATCAGGGTCTCCCCCACCTTCTTTGGCTGCCACCATAATATATCTTCCCAGTTTGGTAAATACCTTGCCTCTTTTGGCATCTTCCTTACCTTTTCTGTTCTTAATGTTATTCCATTTGGAATGTCCTGCCATAGTTAAACATCTCCTTCCATTAACTTATTTATTTTAGCATATGCTAAAATAAATTTCACTAACTTTTTTTAATACGAAAAGGAAAGTTCAACTCTTTTTGATCAAGAACTTTCCTTTTATGGGTATCAAGAAAAGCTACATTAATGCATCGTTAGATGCTTTTTTTATAGGCAGGGGGATAGTTTCTTTTATGTTCACTGATTTTATTCATGTGATCAATTTTTTTTACCGAATCTTCAGGACCCTCACCAGTTCTTATATAATTATCAAGAACCTTATAAGTAAATCCCATCTCCTTTTCATCAGTCTGGTTCTCCCACAACCCTGCGCTCGGTGGTTTCTCAATTATTTCTGAAGGTATCTCCAGAAGCCTGGCAAGTTCAAATATTTCTTCTTTGACAAAATCGGCAAGTGGTAACAAATCAACCCCGCTATCACCATGTTTTGTAAAATAACCAACATGAAGCTCCGATTTATTGCTTGTTCCACAAACCAAATATCCCATTTCCTGTGCAAAATAATATAAAGTCATCATTCTGAGTCTTGGTTTGATATTTGCATTGGCTAATGGATTCTCTCCTTCAAAAGGAAGTGCTTTGAGAAAAGAATCATAGACTTGAGAAAGATCGATGCTGGTAATGTCAATATCCAAATCTCTTGCGATAATCAATGCATCAGATTCATCTTTAGGATTGCTATAAATTGGCATAATAACTCCCATTGAATCTTGTGGAAATGCTTTTTTTGCCAGTCCTGCCGCTACCGCAGAGTCAATCCCTCCACTTAATCCAAATACAACTCCTTTTGCATTTGCTTCCTCAACTTTTTCCTGAAGCCAGGTTACAATATTATCCAACTCCATTTTCATATCTTTCACTTTATCAACTCCTCCTTAATAATTGTATATAATATTCCAAATATTAATTATAAAGGAAAATAGACCATCCCTGGTCTATTACTCAGCTTTCAGTGTTGCGTAAACACAATCATCCAAAAGGTATCTGAGGTCCAATTCCTCCGCTTTTGCTACAACTTCATCATTGTAGGTCCCCGGTTGAAAGAAAATCATTTCTATTCCAGCTTCTTTTGCTTCATCCAGGACACCAATGCTGATCTTTGGTGGTACTACCATATCAAGTACATCAACTTTTTCAGGCAATGATGCCAGGGACTTATAAATCTTATCACCCTCAAGTTCATCGTAATTCGGGCTTATTCCATATGTTGTATACCCATTTTCCTTTAGGATCTTCCATATTTTATAGCCGTACTTTTCCTTCTTACCTGATACTCCAACAACAACCCATTTCTTGGATTCCATCATTTCATTCTTCAATTCTTTGTCTGATGTCATAATAATCACCTCGCTATAATTTATACCCTTCTATTCTCTCCATCTCACACCATCTTTTTCAGGAAGAAACTTTTCTTCAATAATTCTGTATTTAATGTCACCACTGGTCATATCCATCATATCTGAAACAAATCTGTCATAAAGGTTCTTTTTGACAAATATCTCCATTGTAACGTCATCTCTAAATTCAACTTTTTCAGGTGTATATCCATTTTCGATAAAATAGTTTTCAATTTTTCCATAAGCTGTGTATTGAAGTTTCAGTGATACCAGATTGAACTCACTCATTATTACAATAATTGATGACTCTATGGCAATTTTTGCTCCTTTTGTGTAGGCTCTTATAAGTCCACCTCCACCAAGCTTCACACCTCCGAAATATCTCGTAATTACTAATGCTGCATTTCTTATTTCCTCTTTTTTTAAAACTTCAAGCGCAGGTATTCCTGCTGTACCTGATGGTTCTCCGTCGTCGTTGAATCTCTGAATAATAGAATTTTCCCCCAACACATATGCAGAAACATTGTGGGTAGCATCTTTATGCTTGATTTTAATCTCTTCAATAAAACTCAAGGCTTCTTCCTCTGTATATACAGGAGAAGCATACCCAATAAATCTTGACTTATTTACAATGAACTCGTCTACACCTCTACTTGCAATTGTTTTGTAGCTATGACTCATATATTTGACTTCCCTTCAATTATTTCACAATATATTGGTTGTACTTCTGAAAATCAATATGATTGATGGTCAACACAAAAATTGTCCCCTCTTCGGTGTATTCAATTTCATCCACCTGATACTGATTCATAAAATAACTTGAAACTGATTGTTTTTCAAATGGTATAAGCATCCTTACTTTCCTATATTCCATTGGCAGGGTCTCTTGAATCAGTTTCTTCAATTCCTCTACGCCTGTACCCTTTTTGGCAGATATATAAATTGGATTATCCGTATCTCTTCCTGATGTATTGACCTTATATATATCCAATTTATCAATTTTGTTAAAAACCGTTATAATTGGTTTGTCCACAGTTTCAAGATCTTTTAAAAGATCCATGGTTGTATTTATCTGAATATCCAAATCCTTGTTTGATGCATCAACAACATGTAAAAGCAGATCGGCATATTCAACTTCCTCAAGTGTCCCTTTAAACGCCTCCACCAACTTTGTAGGAAGCTTTGATACAAAACCTACTGTGTCTGCAAGAAGATAATCCTGACCGTTGGGTAGCTTCCCAATCCTGTGAGCTGTATCCAAGCTGGCAAAGAGCATATCTTCAACGTAAACCTTCTTGTTATCACCCGTACCATCCTTCTCAGACATCAATTCATTCATCAAGGTTGATTTGCCTGCATTGGTATATCCAACCAGAGCAACCATAGGCATCTGGGATGATATTCTTTTTTTTCTTTTTACATCTCGTACTCCTTCAATATCCTTAAGCTGTTTTTCGATATTATTGATTTCCCTTAGTATATGTCTACGATCGGTTTCAAGTTTCTGCTCCCCAGGTCCCCTTGTTCCTATTCCGGCACCTTCTCTGGAAAGATAATCACTAAAACCTACAAGCCTAGGCAACCTGTACTTAAGTTGGGCAAGTTTAACCTGAAGCTTGCCTTCCTTTGATACAGCCCTTAGTGCAAAAATATCTAGTATTAAAGTTGTCCTGTCAATCACTTTTCTGTCAATAATCTCTTCTAGATTCCTCAATTGTGCGCCTGATAGCTCATCATTGAAAATTACAGTATCTATTTCAAGATCTTCACAGTATTCTTGAATTTCCTTGGCTTTACCTGTCCCTATAAAATAAGCTGCATTGATTTTATCTTTCTTTTGAATTATTCGAGCAAGGACTTCTCCCCCCGCTGCTTTTACAAGTTCTTCCAATTCATCGAGAGAATCGTCAATATCTATTTTGTCTCTATCCAATTCAATTCCAACAAGCAAAACTTTTTCTTTATTCTCTTCCATAACATCACTCTCCCATCCGGATGCTTACAGTATAACACTTTTGGAGCTTATAGGCCAGTTGAAACCGCTATTCCGTAATACTATTGTAACCTTACTTTGCTTAACAAAAAAATTGTTCTGTGGTATAATATGTTATGTTTTTGTAATCAAAATATAGGAGGTCAATAATGTCCACTGAGAATAAAAGAAAAAGAAAACAAAATAAATTTACCATAGGAAAAGCCATAAAAATATTACTGGTTATGATAATTATTGCAGGTATTATGGCAGGAGGAGCAGTAGGTGCCGCAGTGGTTTCGATTTTAGATGAAGCGCCTGAAATTGATCCAACTACAATTGTAACATCACTTGCTGAAACATCCAGTATTTATGATTTAAACGGTAATCTGATCGAAAAGATTCAGGCTGAGGAACTTAGAACCGTTGTAAGTATAAAGGAAATGCCTCAGCATCTTGTTGATGCCTTTATTGCAATAGAAGATCATAGATTTGAAGAGCATCCAGGCGTGGATATCGAAGGAATTATGGGAGCATTGGTGGACAACCTAAGATCAGGTGGTCTAAGAGGTGCAAGTACAATAACCCAGCAGCTGGTCAAGAATGTTTACTTAAGTAATGAAGTCAAGCTGACAAGGAAAATCACGGAAGCATATCTGGCACTTAAAGTTGAAACAATTCTATCCAAAGACCAGATTCTTGAGGCCTACTTGAACAGGAACTATTTCGGCCAAAATGCTTATGGTGTTCAGGAAGCTTCAAGGACATACTTTTCAAAAAATGTTCAGGATCTTACTATTGCTGAGTCCGCCCTATTGGCAGGGGTAGTAAAAAGCACAACTCAGTTCCAACCCTACTATCGGGTAAAGCCAGGTGACTTTGATCCTGAAATACATTATGAGGTTGGACAATTGGATGTCTTGGGTGAAACATTTATTGCAGTTTTTAACGAAGACTCAATTAATAGACAAAGACTCGTATTGGACAAAATGCTGGAACAAGAAAAGATAACTGAAAGTCAGTACCAAGAAGCCATTGCACAGGATATAAAATCCAGTCTAAATCCAGAAGAAAAGAAACCACAGGATATTACATCGTATTTTGCAGACTATGTTAAAACTCAGGTAGTTGAGGCCTTAGTCGATAAAAAAGGATATACAAGAGAACAAGCAGAAATCGAGCTCTTTACCGGTGGTCTTACAATATATGCAACCATTGATATGGAGATGCAAAAGCAGCTTGAGAACATCTACACAAATTTTGTTGAGATCCTAGTTGGCAATACAGATGGAATCAGGGGACCAGTCCTTGTTGACTGGAGAATCAACAGTGCCGGAAATGTGATTGACGACAAAAATGAGATTGTTTACTTCAGCAAGGATTCTCTAATGACTGAGGATAATTCTCTGATACTACAAGAAAATGAGTATCAACTTGAAAATGGTAATCTAATAATTAATACAAATAAAATCAACTTCTATCCCACTCACTTTGATATAGTTGACTATTATACAATTGATGACAAAAAAAATCTGGTATCCCATAGCGTTGGTTCAATTGTAATACCAGAAGGACAATTCAGTGTTGCAGAAGGAGTACTGACTATTGATAAAAGCTATCTTGACAACAATCCTGAATTCTATCAAAGTCAAGATGGAAGAATTACAATCAGTAACAGATATTTTTATGTTCACGAGGAAGGCGTTGTACAACCACAGTCAGCAACAGTGGTTCTGGATTACAAAACCGGTCACATCAAAGCTCTTGTTGGCGGCAGGGATATTGATGGTTCCAGAATTCTAAACCGTGCAACTGCTTCAGCAAGACAGCCAGGATCTGCAATAAAACCTGTATCCACTTACTGGCCTGCACTTGCAAGTGGCATGACGGCTGCAACAGCCATTGATGATATCCCTTTTTATGACGGAAATGGAACTCTCTGGCCAAAGAACTGGTACAATGGATACCGAGGTATCCATACCTTGAGAAGATCAGTTGAACAATCAGTAAATGTAAACGCTGTTAAAACTGTACAGAATATCGGTGTGGCAACTTCTATTTCATATCTTGAAAAAATGGGAATAATAAACAAAGATCATCCAGAACGTGATAATTTTGTTACGAGCATGGAAAATAGAGCTACAAATGATGAAAATCTTTCAGCATTGGGTCTTGGAGGTATGACAAACGGATTAAGCCCGCTTGAACTAACGGCAGCATATGGTGCTATTGCAAATGACGGTGTGTTTATAGAGCCGGTATCTTTTTCAAAGATTCTTGACAAGAATGGTAATGTGTTGCTGGACAATACACCTGAAGAAACAATAGTCACATCGCCCCAGGTTGCATATATTATGGGTGATATTCTTAGAACAACTGTTTCAAGCGGTATAGCAGGAAGGGCAAGAATGTCAAACATGGCCGTATCTGGTAAAACCGGTACTACACAGAATCAGGCTGATATTTGGTTTGTTGGATACACACCCTATTATGTTTCAGGTACATGGATCGGGAATGACTCCCCAAGAGTCACCCTATCTAGAAACAGCAGTACTGCAGCCCAGCTTTGGCAGTACATTAACAATACAATACACGAAGGTCTTGAAAGTAAAACCAGTTTTGATAGACCAGATGGAATTGTGTCTGCAAGTATCTGTACACAGTCAGGACTACTTGCTACCAACCTTTGTTCAAATGATCCGCGAGGTGTAGTAAGAACTGAGATTTTTGCTAGCGGAACAGTTCCTAAGGCTTATTGTGACATGCATGTTGAAGTCAAGATAGATGTTACGAACGGGAAGATTGCAAATGAATACTGTCCTGATGAAAATGTTGCAACTAGAGTGTTTATAGAAAGAAGTCCATTATATAATCCAGATGATCATAACGGAATAGTTCCTAGTGATTATAATTACCAGGTTCCTACTGAAGTATGTGATGATCACAATGAAAATACTGTAATTGAAAACCCCGTACTTGACTGGCTAAACGAATGGTTTGAGAACAACGAAGGAGAAACTCCTCCTGAGGAGATGCCACCTTCCACTGAACTTGATGATGACCCAGATAACAATGGTAACGGCAATGGAAATGGTAATAGTGATCAGGACGACACAGAGAATGAATAAAAAAATGCTTGAAATCTTATGATTTCAAGCATTTTTTATTGTATTTTCTATTTCTCAGCTGCCTGTACAACCTGATTAAGCAAGATTGTCGTAGTGACACTTCCAACTCCTCCAGGTACAGGAGTGATCATTGAAACTTTCTCAGATACATTATCATAATCTACATCTCCACTTAGTTTACCATCTTCTGTCATTCCGACTCCTACATCAATTACAACGGATTCACTGCTAAAGAATTCCTCTCCGAAGAATTTAGGTTTTCCAAGAGCCGTTACAACTATATCTGCATCCTTGGTTATCTGAGCCAAATCTTTTGTCCTTGAGTGACAAATGGTAACAGTTGCATTTTTTTCAAGAAGCATCATAACAAGTGGCTTTCCTACTACCATTGATCTATTTATTACAGCAACCTTGCTTCCTTCAAGCTGAATGTTATTGTGAATAAGAATCTCCATTGCTGCTTTTGGTGTACACGGTGCAAAACCAGTCATATTTCCTTCAAATATCTTTTCAAGATTCAACGGATGCATACAATCAACATCCTTGTCTGGACTAATTGAGCTTCTTATTACTTCCTCATCAATATGCTTGGGCAATGGTCTGAATAAAAGTATTCCAGAAATTTCCGCATCACTGTTTAGCTCTTCCAGTAGTGATACAAGCTCTGATGTATCGATGGAAATCTCTTTTTCATAAACCTTGGCTTGAATATCCATTTTCTCACAAGCTTTGATTATACTCTTTTCATAAGAAACATCCCCTGCATTGTTACCGAGTCTTATTATTCCAAGTGTTGGTACAATACCTTTTTCCTTTAAAACTGCAATTCTTTTTGTCATGTCCTCTTTAATACTTGCTGCTACTACATTTCCCTTTAATATTTCAGTCATTACGAACCTCCTCATGTAATTATTACTTTAATTATAACATAGAAAAAAAACAAAAGCACCCTAGAGGGTTGATCTGCTATAAGTCAAGTAGACAGTTGAAATAACAAAAATAATTATTGAGTTCCATCATCTTGGTGGGACTCTTTTTTCTATGCAGCATTTTCAAGGATCGAACGATAGGACATTGGGGGTAGTATATTGAGTTTTCTTTGTCTGCGTTCATAATTATAAAAATGGATATACTTACTTATTGAATCCTGTAAATCATGATATGTACGGAACTGGTTCAGATAGTACATTTCGCACTTGATAATCCCCCAGAAACCTTCCATGGGCCCATTATCGATACATCGACCTACCCGAGACATACTTTGTAACATACCTGCTTCATCGAGTTTATGTCTGAACTGTTTACTGGTATATTGAAACCCTCGGTCGCTATGAAATAGTGGTTTTGCATCAGGATACTTTTCAACAGCCAAATCAAATGTGTCGAAAACCAGCTTATTGTTGTTGCTAGAACCTATGGAAAAGGAGACGATACTCTTGTCCTTGAGGTCAAGGATTGCACTGAGATAAAGTTTCTGGCCATTTCCATATTTCAGTTCCGTAACATCAGTCAGCCACTTTTCATTCAGTTTATCTGCTCTAAAGTCACGATTGAGTATATTTTCAGCTGTAATTTCAGGAGTGGAGCGCTGATACTTTGGTCGCTTTCGTCGGATTACTGACTTCAATCCAACCAGGCTGGTTAGACGGTAAATACGACCTTCACTACAGTCGATTCCAAACTGTTCTTCCAGCTCATCTCTAAGCCTTCTGTAACCATAGATGCCATTATACATAGCATATAGATATGCTAGCTTGTGTGTGATATCCTCATTCTCTATTTCTCTTCCACTCTTGTTTCTTCGAAGCCACTTATAGTATGAAGACCTGTTGAGGCTTAGTATTTTGCATAGTCTTTCTATAGGGTATCTTTTTTCTTCATTCAGTTCTTTTATGGCCTTATAGAGGGATTCTTGACGTACTCCGCTCAGCGTCGCCTCCTTTCCAGTTCTTCGAGCTTTTTTAACAAATCAATCTCCATGGATTTTTGTTCGATTTCAGATTGAAGCAACTTATTTGCAGCGCGTAAGCGTTCGACTTCTGTCATATCTACCAGAGGTTTTTTCTTTCCACGTTTGTCGATTAGGCCATCTACGCCATTCTTCTCATATTTCTTAACCCAGCTGTAAATCTGCTGATAAGATACCTTATACTTTTCCATAGTTTTTGTATAATCTTTGTTTTGAGCTATACAGTAACTCACAATTTCTATTCGTTCATTCAATGTAGTGGACCGCCCTTTGGTCATATAGATTTCACTCCCTTTTCCTCCAGTAGATCGGAGTTCTTTATGACCATTATACAATTTAATCCACGTTCTGAGTTGAGTTTTGCTTCTTATTTTATATTTGGCAGAAATCTCTTGCAGACTTCCTTTACCATCAAGATAATCCTTTACAGCGGCAACTTTAGTTTCTATGGTATATTTAGCATTTGTAGATCCGCTTTCAATGTTCGAAGCACCAAATACATCATAATTATTAATCCATAGTTGAACAGTTTTATCTGCAACTCCTAACTTATCACAAATATCATTTATACTAATCTTTCCAGCTTTATACTCTTCAACGTATTTAACTTTTAGATAACCGCTAATTTTACTTTTACGCATAAGAAAAGCTCCTTTCAAAGTAGTGTTGAAATTTTTGTTATTTCAACTGTCTACTTTAAAAGGAGCATATCAGGTGCATTTTAAGGCCAATTCTAATTTATTACTCTTCTGCCAGTCACATACCTTTGACTGTAATAACCTGAGTTTATTGTGTCAATCCTTACTTGTCTTTTCCCAGAAGATGCATGAATCATATTTCCATCTCCAATATATAACCCTACATGGGATATTCCTCTTCCAGTTGTGTTGAAAAATACCAGGTCTCCTGGGATCAGTTGAGACTTCTCAACTTTTACTCCAGCAGATCCTTGAGAAGATGATACTCTTGGAATCATTATTCCAAGCTCGTTCTTAAACAAAGCGTATGTGAATCCAGAGCAATCATATGCGTTAGGGCCTGCAGCTGCATAAACGTATGGCTTTCCAATTTCTCTGTGTGCAGCATCCACGATTTTCGCTATTAAAGTCCCCGTACCTCTTTCAGCTGCTCTTGATGCCTGCTCCAAAGTCCTGAAAAGAGTTACTGCAGTTTCTTCAATAAAGTAACTGTTCATCTCGTCGTCTACTATTTCAAACTGACCATTTTGAAAGTTCTTTACACCTACTGATCCACCCTTAACAAGTACAAGTGTATTCTCGCCATTTTTCAATACCCTGGTTATATTCGACATACCGTAGGATATGTTTTCAGTGATATTTCTTTGTGTACTGTTCATGTGAACATAGCCAATATGAAAGCTTTTTGCTGTTATAAAATAACCAAATGTTTCATTGTAGCTTGCCATGACCAACTCTTCACCAGGTTGTATTTCCTTGACCACTTGGGAATTTACATCCTGTTCCTTATACATTGTAACAGGTTCTTTTACCGTATATCTATCCGAACTTCTTGTAGTCCTTATCATTACATCTTTTGGAATACTATAATATGTACCATCCTTAAGCACCTGGTAGGAATCGCTTCCTTCCTTTGCTACTTTTACCTCTTCTTCCTTTGCAAACATAATCTCTGCTGTCTGATCATTCATCAGTGCAAAATCCTTTATGAATATGCCTGTGTCTTTGAATGCAACTCCCATTAGCATGCAAAGAACCAAAGTCTTGAATGCCAGTTTGTGTTTTCTATTATGCAATATGAACACTCCCTTTTTCGATTAATCTCATAAAAGTATTATAATACATGAAACTAATGTTTACAATGAAATATTTACAAAACGGTTACAAAATTTGATCCAATACAACTCAAATGTTGATATTACCTAATCTTTATTTGATAAATATTTTCTTGGAATACTTGAAATAAGAAAACCTCCGGGTATCTCCCGAAGGTTCTCATGTTTGAGTAAGTCTATAAGCCGTGTTCTGTTTCTATGGTCATCTATCTAGGCCAACTGTTACCAGCAGACTCATGCGACCTACCTTTGGAGCGGCAACGAGCAACTGCCTTTTTATGCTCCTTTTTGGTCTTGCTCCGGATGGGGTTTACAGAGCCATCTAGTCGCCTAGATGCTGGTGAGCTCTTACCTCACCTTTCCATCCTTACCATTTCTGGCGGTCTATTTCTGTTGCACTATCCTTAGGGTTGCCCCCACTGGACGTTATCCAGCATCCTGCTCTACGGAGCACGGACTTTCCTCATGTCATGGACATGCGACCATACAACTTACTCTATTTATATTATAGCATAAATAGAGACATTTTTAAACTAGAATGCGTCTTTACTCCTGCAATGGATATAGAATTCGCCCACAGTTCTCACAATTGATTATCTTCTTTCCCTGTTTTGCTTTTTCAACGAGATTTTCTGGTATCCGCATGTGACAACCACCACAAACATCATTTTTGATTTCTGCTATTCCACTACCTTTTCTACTCCGTATGCCATGATAAGCTACTAGAAGATTTTCATCACAAGAATTCTCCAACTCTTCAATTATACTCTTTTCATTATTGATTTTATCATTCAACTCAGACATGAGGCTATCCACTTCAACTCTCTTCTTTACTAATTCAGTGTCTAGCATCAAGATATCCCTTGATATGTTATCTATTTCAGAATCAACACTATCACTTGTCCCCATTGATTCCAGAATGTCATCCTCCAGCTTATCAATGGAAATAAAGTGGTGCTCTTTTTCTTTTTCCAAATGATTCAGCTGCTTTAGGTCTGTAACAGAGCCGCTGTATAATGTATTCTCAGCAATCTTAAATTTCTCTTCGTGAATTTGGACTTCCTGATCAAGTTTTCGCAGATGAGTCTTGAGTGTTTTCTTTTTCAGCACCAGGTCTTCATAAGTTTGTTTTAACGCCTGGTACCTATTCTCCATTCGAAGCATTTCCTTATTCTCCTCAAGGACATTCAGTTCTTTTACAAATAACTCTAAATTACCATAATGTTTTTCGATATCCCATAGCCTGTCAAGATTTGACATACGGACCCCTCCTATTTAGTAGCATGCAAAGTGAAATGATCTGTCTTCATGAATTTTAATCTTAATGCTATTATGCGTAGATTCAACAAGTTTTCTTTCCATGACAGGTAGAATAATGCTTTCTGTTCCGTAGTGTGTCCCATCAATAATAACAATACCCTCTTCATATGCCAACTGTGCATCGTGGTATTTTATATCTCCCGTAATGTATACTTGTGCTCCTTTTCTTGCGGCATCTCTGATAAAATCAGAGCCAGCTCCTCCGCAAACCGCAATTCTATTGATTATACCCTTATCGCTTCCGTAAACTCGAATTTCATCCAGATTTAAGAGTGCTTTCGTACTCTCAGCCAATTCTTTCAGCGTGCAGTCCTCGATATTTCCTACTCTGCCGTATCCAAATCCTTTTCCCTTGTTAAGTATTGGGAAAATATCAAATGCAACTTCCTCATACGGGTGTTCTTCCTTTATCATATCCATCGTTCTCTGGAGTAAATCCTTTTTTACTATAGTCTCGATTCTGACCTCAGCAACTGATTCCAACCTGCCGGTAGATCCAAGAAATGGATTTGAACCTGCCTGAGGTTTAAATCTACCAGTTCCTCTTACAGTAAAACTACATTCACTATAATTTCCAATATGACCGGCATCAGATTCGGACAGAGCCTCAAGGATTTTATTCTGATGGGTTTCAGGAACATAGACTGCAACTTTCACCAATTCTTCGCTGCTCAATTCACTCAATGTTTCAGTGTTTTTCATTCCAAATATAAGTGCCAACTGATCGTTTATTCCTTCTACAGCAAGATCAAGATTGGTATGTGCATTATAGATCAAAATGTCATTGGAAATTATTCTTTTTATTAATCTCCCTTTGTATGTGTTTAAAACCAAATTATCCATTGGTCTGAATATAAAAGGATGATGTGTAACAATCATATTGCATTGCTCTCGTATTGCCTCTTCAACAACATCCTCTGTAACATCCATCGAGATGATTATTCCTTTAATCAACTGTTCAGGATCACCGATTTGAAGACCAGTATTATCCCAGGAATCCACGAGGTTTAATGGAACCCATTGTTCAAACTTACTTACTATATCCAAGGCCTTCACTTTGAAAACACCTCCCTATAATCCTCTACTATCTTTTCGAGTTCCAGCAGTCTAGACATGCTTTTTTCACCTGTTCTGTTCCTAAGTTTTTCAATGACATTTTCATTCATCTTTATTTTCATCTCAACGAACTCTCTTAGAACTGGACTGTTTTTCTTCTTCAGCATTACAGGACTGATTTCATAATCCAGTTCCTTGTCAAATTTCTGTAATCCTGTTTTTGCAACAATTATTTCGTAAAACTTATCTCCTTCTCTTACTAAATCCTCGTCAACGATACGAAAATTGTTCTGGAGGAGATATTTCCTTAGTTCGGGTGAACCTACCATAGGCTGGAGAATCAAAGTGTTAATGCTTTTTGATACTTCCATGGATTTCGACATTATTTCAGCTATAAGCAAGCCTCCCATCCCTGCAATTACAAGAGTATCTACTTCAAATGGTCGTATTGGATCAAGGCCATCGCCTAATCTTGTTGTAATTTCTTCCTCAAGATTTTCTTCTCTGATATAGTCAACTGTTTTCTGAAGAGATCCCTTGCTTATATCTGTGGCGATTACCAGTTTACTTATTCCCTTGTCAATAAGATACTTGGGCACGTAACCATGATCAGTACCAACATCGGCAACTATTGAATTATTAGGTATAAAATCAGCAATTCTTTTTAGTCTAGGTGATAAATTCATAAAATTCTCCTTTTCAAAAGGAATAAGACCCGCATAGCGAATCTTATTCAAGAAAGTCTTTTAATTTTTTGCTTCTGCTTGGATGACGAAGCTTTCTCAATGCCTTTGCTTCAATCTGTCTGATTCTTTCACGAGTAACTTCAAATTCCTTTCCTACTTCCTCAAGAGTTCTGGCTCTGCCGTCATCAAGACCGAATCTTAACTTCAATACTTTTTGCTCTCTAGGAGTTAAGCTGTCCAGAACATCAATCAATTGCTCTCTTAGCATTGTAAATGTAGCTGCATCAGCAGGTGCAAGTACATCTTCATCAGGAATGAAATCTCCCAAATGGCTATCTTCCTCTTCTCCAATTGGAGTTTCAAGTGATACAGGCTCCTGAGCTATTTTCATTATTTCTCTGACACGTTCAACATCGAGGTTCATTTCCTGACCAATTTCTTCTGGGGAAGGATCTCTTCCAAGCTCCTGTACAAGTTGTCTCTGTACTCTAACAAGTTTGTTTATTGTCTCTACCATATGAACAGGTATTCTGATTGTTCTGGCTTGGTCTGCAATTGCTCTTGTTATAGCCTGTCTTATCCACCATGTTGCATAGGTACTGAATTTAAACCCTTTTCTATACTCAAACTTCTCTACAGCCTTCATTAGGCCGAGATTCCCTTCCTGTATCAGGTCAAGGAATAGCATTCCTCTTCCAACATATCTCTTGGCAATGCTTACCACGAGTCTCAGGTTGGCTTCAGCCAGCTTTTTCTTTGCCAGTTCCTCGCCTTCTTCCATTCTCATGGCCAAGTCAATCTCCTCTTCACCTGTGAGTAGTGGAATCTTGCCTATTTCTTTTAGGTACATCCTTACTGGGTCATCTACACTTATTCCCTTTGGAACAGTAAGATCTTCCTTAACATCGTCCTCGCTCTCAAGCTCTTCGTCGACTACCTTTTCAATATCCTCGTCACTGTCTTCATCCTCATCCTCGTCATCAGTCAGCAGGATTTCATCATCCTTTTCCCCCATGATATCAATGTCACTATCTTCTATTCTCTGGTAAATTTCATCAATTTCTTCCGAATCGAGGTCAATTGCCTCTAATGTATCCATTATTTCTTTATAAGTCAACAAGCCGTTCTTTTTACCCTTATCTAAAAGCTTCTTCTCGGCGAGCTGCTTATTTGTGAAGTTTTTTTCTGGGTTCTTAGTTGTATCGTTCAATTTATTTCCTCCCTACTTAACTAATGAATTTATTTTCTTGTTTAGTTCATCTATGCTACCAAGCAATTTAAGAAATTTTTCCTGGTCTTCTTCGTTTTTTCCCAACTTCTCCATTTCTATTAAAATAGAATTTCTCTCACTTACCAACTTATTGTGCCTTATGGTCCTAACTAAATCATCAATTACTCTTTCCCAGTTTGATGCCAGAAATCTAGGCTGGTGGTCTAGAATCTCATTAAACTTATCGCTGCTCTGTTGGTCTTCAGACAATTCCTCCCGTAAAGAGTTCTTATCAATTGTATCGAATCTGTTATAGGTATCGGCTATGATTCTATAACAAAATCTGCATTCCATGTCTTGGAAGTCTTCAAATATTACTTTATCAGAAATCCTATCAAAATATTCTTTATCAATTAGCATAAATCCTATAAGATCCATCTCAGCTTTGGTATGTGCCGGTGGAAGATTTGTAAAAGCAGGTTCAATTTTCCTGGTTTCATTGAACTTTCTTTGTCGTTTTTCTCTCCCAAGGACTTCACGCGATATTGCCTCCTTTGATACTCCCGTTTCAGAGGATATTTTGTCAATATATACATCCTGTTCAACAGGCGACTTCATACTTCTGATAATTTTTGCCACCTCTCGAGTAAACTCGATCTTACCTTTTGGCTCTTTGATATCATGATCCTCTTTTAACATATATACCTTAAAATCAATATAACTTAACGCAGTATTTATCTTTTTTTGAAACATTGCCTGTCCATTTTCTCTAATAAAATCATCTGGGTCCATTCCTTCTGGAAGAAAAACAACTCTAGGATCGATTTCCAACTCTCTCAGCACGTCTATTGCTCTGAGGGTTGCTTTTATGCCAGCCTTGTCGCTGTCATAACATATTAAAACTTCATCCCCATATCTTTTAAGAAGCTTTCCCTGACTTTTTGTGAGTGCAGTTCCAAGGCTTGCAACAGCAAAAGGGACACCCCCTGTATATAAAGATATTACATCCATATATCCTTCCACGAGAAGTATCTTTTTTCTGTCTGTATTTCCTGTCAACAAATTCAAACCGTATAGGTGATAGCCTTTGTTAAAAACCTTTGTGTCAGGTGAATTCAGATATTTGGGTAAACTCTCATCAAGCACCCTGCCTCCAAACCCAATGACCCTTCCTCTAGTGTCAATAATAGGAAAAATTACTCTATTTCTAAATTTATCAAAATATCCGGATTTGTCTTTTCTAATTCCAGCTAATCCGGCTTTGACCAAATCTTCCTCACTATATCCTTTTACAAGAAGCTCTTTCAGAAGTCCATCCCAGTTTTCTGTAGCATAACCTAGTCCAAATTTTCTTGCTATTTCTGCAGTAATTCCTCTCTTTGCAAGGTACTCCCTCGGTTTTTTATTATTCATCAAATTATTATGGAAATACCGTGCAGCTTCCTTGTTCATTTCATAAAGTTTCTTTTTATCTTCATTGTCTTCCTTGTTTCCATCATTTTCCCATGGAATACCATATTTATCTGCAAGAAACTTCAAGGAATCAATAAAATCAAGATTCTCTTTCTTCATTATGAACGTTACTCCGTCTCCGCCTTCACCACAACCGAAACAATGAAATATCTGCTTCGATTCAGATACAGTAAATGAAGGAGTCTTTTCACTATGAAACGGACATAGTCCCACGTAGTTTGAACCTGATTTTTTTAGATGAACGTATTCACCAACCAATTCCACTATATCCATCTGATCCTTGACTTTCTCAAGGACATCTTCGTTCGAATATGACATTCTCTCACCACTTGTCTAGTTTAGTATTCCAAATTCCGAAATATGTTATTATTTTCCCCATGGCTTTGGTACAAATATATCCATATACAGGTTTACAATATATCTATCCGTCATCCCTGCAATGTAATCACAGATAATATCTTCCTTATCAGCCTCAACACCTTCATATATACCCAGATGCTCGGAAGGAAGCCTATTGAAGTTCTTTTTGTAATACTTAAACAAAACCTCTATGATATACTCCGCCTTGTCATCCTCTTTCTTTGCATCTTTATTCAGATATACATTGTCAAACATAAACTGCCTGAGCTTGCTGGTCTTCTCACCAACAAGATTGCTCATTATCAACCTGTCCTTACCAATATTATTCTCTATTAGGTCCACTATCATTGTGTTGATTCTTTTGCCATGAGTATCTCCTAATACTTGTACGCAATCATCAGGCAAATCCTTTTCCTCAATAACACCTGCTCTTATAGCATCATCTATGTCGTGATTTATATATGCAATTCTGTCTGCAAACTTTATAATCTGGCCTTCAGGGGTTTTTGATACATTATCCCCAGAATGATTCATTATACCTTCCAAGACCTCGTATGTCAAATTCAAACCCTGCCTTTTTTCATGTCCTTCAAGTAACTCAACAACCCTTACACTTTGCTCGTTATGCTTGAATCCACGAGGATTAACTCTATCCAGAACCTTTTCACCCGTATGACCAAATGGCGTATGTCCAAGATCATGAGCCAATGCGATTGCTTCAACCAGATCTTCATTTAATCTTAATGCTCTTGCCATTGTTCTGGCAAGTTGAGCCACTTCCAAAGTATGTGTAAGTCTGGTTCTGAAATGATCGCCTTCAGGTGCAATAAAAACCTGTGTCTTATGTTTCAAGCGCCGAAATGCCTTGGAGTGGATGACCCTGTCCCTGTCACGCTGAAACTCGGTTCTTATTTGGCACTTCTCTTCCTCTACCTTGCGACCTGCTGTATTCATGCTTAAACTGGCAAGAGATGAAAGTGTCTTGAGTTCTAATTGTTCGAACTGCTCGCGAATATTCATTTTTCACCTCCATATTTCCTATATATATATATTCAACATGGATTCTTAAATTCCTTCTTTTTTATTAAAAAACATCTTTTAGGCTAAATCACAAAATAAAAGCGTCCCTAAGAACGCTTTGTTAATATTGAGTATATTTAGTGCACTAAAACATTTTGTCCCCAAATTCATTTGCCATGTGCTCAATTATTATTGAGGCAGTTTCTTCTATCGCCTTGGTTGAGACATCTATTATTTCACAACCTAAATTCATCATAATATCCATGGAGTATTCAAGCTCACTTTGAATTCTTTCAACACTCGCATAATTCGCAGAATTCTTAAGCCCAAGAGCTTTAAGTCTCTCAGTTCTTATTTCAATTAGTTTTTTCGGATCAGCCACCAATCCGATTATCCTCCTGCGATCCTTCTTGTAAATTTCCGCCGGAACGCTTACCTCTGGTACCAATGGTATGTTGACTACCTTGAAGTTTTTATGAGCTAGATACATGCTAAGAGGAGTTTTTGACGTTCTGGAAATACCCACCAGGCATATATCCGCTTTTTCAATTCCTCTTGGGTCTTTACCATCATCATATTTGACGGCAAATTCAACAGCCTCAACCTTCTTGAAGTAGTTTGCATCAATTCTTCTGATTAGTCCCGCTTCCCTCTTGGGAGCATAGCCCAAGAGCTTCTCTATTGCCAACATGGGTGGAGACATTACATCAATTGCCGGTATGTTGTTTTCTTCACCAAGACTGTCTATAAGGTCCTTTATATCACTTAGAACAGTAGTATATATAAAGAGGCTTTCTCCGGGTACTGCTTCCTGAAAAATCTCTCTTATTCCATCCTTATCATC
This sequence comes from Gudongella sp. DL1XJH-153, assembly GCF_049310905.1. Lineage (NCBI taxonomy): Bacteria > Bacillati > Bacillota > Tissierellia > Tissierellales > Tissierellaceae > Gudongella > Gudongella sp. DL1XJH-153. The sequence goes on along the minus strand of NZ_JBMEMN010000020.1, from coordinate 7,950 downwards.
CATAAAAGGATATTTTTTGATTTCATAATTCTCTGTAATAAACTGCTTGGCTGCAGCTTTTGCTATCAGTTCTCCCGTTTCCCCTATGGAGTCTGACAATACGTATACTGTAAGTCTGTTCATAATGATTCCCTCCCTAGATATTGGTACCCAGTTCGACAAACATTCTCGTTATGTTTGTTTTGGTAATCCTCCCTGTCACCTTGTAATTTCTATCCTTTCCCTCTACATTTTCAACTACTGGGAGACTATCTATCTCGTGTTCTATCATCTGAATAGCAGCTTTTAAAATGGATTCCGATTCAAGTATTACAACAACCTTTGGCATTCTTGTCATTATCATTCCAACAGGAGTATTGTTTAGATTCATTCTTCCCATGGCACTTCGCAGAAGGTCCTTTCTTGAAATAACACCTGATAGGTACCCATCTTGAGTAATGAATATTGAACCTACGTCTTCAGTGAACATATATACAGCAGCATCGTATATGGATTTGTCTTCCTCCATTACAACAGGCACTGACATAATCTCTTTGACTTTGATCGATGAAATCTTATCTGACACAATGTCGATATCTGGTCTCCCTAGATATATATACCCGACTTTGGGTCTCGCATCCAGAATCCCTGACATGGTTAGTATTGCCAAATCTGGCCTTATCGTTGCCCTTGTCAACCCTAACCTTTTGCCTATTTCACTACTGGTTATTGGTTGATTATCCTGAACTATGCTTATTATTGTTTCCTGCCTGTTTGAGAGTTGGATAAAACCACCACCTATCTGGCGACAATATATGTCAGGTCGCATACCATAATCATCTTTGAATATATTCTTCTAAGTAGCGCCAGTCTATTGTTTTTAAGCTCCTGGTCATCCACCATAACCATAACTTTGTCAAAGTATTCATTGATTGGATCCTTGAGAGTTCCAAGAACCATCATAGCCTTGTCGTATTCCTTCTTGTTTATATGTGAATCTACCTTATCTTCAATATTATTGTATGCATCATAAAGTTGAATTTCTTCAGCCGCCAGAAGATCTCTCTTGACTTCAGTTGACTCTGTCTTGATGGCCATTGAGCTTAGTCTATTGAAAGCCACAAGGATATCTGCCACATCTTCTTTTCGGAACCAGTTGGATAGCTTTTCAACCCTTGTTCTCATATCATAGATATTATCACTGCCAGTATTAATAACGGAATCAATAACATCATATGGCATTCCAGTTTCAAGGAATATGTTTCTTACCCTACCTATAAAGAATTCAAGAATTTCAACCCTTACTTTATTGTAATCACAGGCTAGTCCATTCTCTTCAACATAAATGTAGAGTGAAAAGTCTATAAGCTCCAATAATGAAATGTTTAGTTTCTTATCCATAATGATGTTAATAATGCCCAAAGCTGCTCTTCGTAGAGCAAATGGATCCTGTGATCCAGTTGGTTTAATTCCTATGGCAAACAAGCCACAGATTGAATCGAGTTTGTCAGCTATTGACAGAATGGCGCCTGCAGTTGTAGAAGGCAATTCATCTCCTGAATATCTTGGCATATATTGTTCGTATATGGCCAAACTCACAATTTCATTCTCTCCTGCTTCCTCAGCGTATTCCATTCCAATCTTGCCTTGCAGCTCTGTAAATTCAGTTACCATTTTTGTAACAAGATCCGCCTTGGATAGATAGCTTGCTCTTTGAAGATTCTTTTCAGTTTCTTCACCAACTTCGAGATAATCTCCAATTTTTTCAGCAAGTTTCATTATTCTGCTTGTTTTATCATAAACAGTTCCGAGTTTTTCTTGAAATGTAAGTGCCTTAAGTTTTTCCACGTATCCTTCCAATGGTATGCTTATATCATCCTTATAGAAGAATTTAGCATCCTCAAGCCTTGCACCAAGTACTTTTTCATTCCCTTTTACGACAATCTCCTCAAATTGTGAATCTCCGTTTCTTACGGTAACAAAATAAGGAAGAAGTCTGTTCTTGTCATCAAGCACAGGGAAATATCTTAAATGTTCCTTCATAGGTGTTGTAATCACATCGAATGGAAGGCTCAAATATTCATCTTTGATTCTTCCCATGATGGGCGTTGGGTATTCAACCAGATTCGTAACCTCATCCAACAGGTCCTCATCCTTCTGAATTGAACCACCTTTCTCCTTGGCAAGCTTTTCAGCCTGAAGTCTAATTATATCTTTTCTTTCTTCTTCATCAACTATAACGTAATTTTCCTTCAGAAGCTCACTGTATTTATCTATGTCTTCTATATTGATATTTTGACTTCCAAGAAATCTATGACCTCTGGTTATACTTCCAGCCTTTATACCTTCAAGTTCATACGGAATTGGATTGTTGTCAAGAAGAACTACCAACCACCTAATAGGTCTAGCAAACCTTATGTTTTTACCACCCCATCTCATCGACTTGGGAAAGGTGATTTCTTTTATTATTCCATCCAGACCTTTCTGAAGTACTGTCTGAAGAGATTTTCCGGCCTTGTGCACTGTTGCATAAATATATTCCTCACCATTGTAGTCCTCAGTTTTAATATGTTCAATTGAAACACCTTGTCCACGCATAAATCCTTGTAAAGCCTTAGTAGGATTCCCTTCTTCATCATATGCAATTCTTGCAGCAGGGCCCTTTACAAAATCCTGCTGACTTTCGCCCTCATCACCTAATCCTTTTATGTCGATAGTTAATCTACGTGGTGTTGAGTATGTTTGTATGGATTCAAAGGATATTCTTTCTGCCTTGAATAAAGCCTCAGCATTTTCTTTAAGCTGTCTTATTGCGTCCTTGATGTATCTTGCAGGAAGCTCTTCGACACCTATTTCAAGTAAGAATCTTCTATTCATTGTCTGCACCACCTTTTTTCAACAAAGGATAATCCATTTCACTTCTTTGCTCCAAATAAAGAGCTGCTATACTTCTTGCCAGATTTCTAACCCTGCCGATATAGTTTGTCCTCTCTGAAACTGATATTGCACCTCTGGCATCCAAGACATTAAAGGTATGTGAGCATTTAAGAACATAGTCGTATGAGGGTACAACCAACTTTTCCTGAATTCCTCTGTTTGCTTCTTTTTCATAAGTATTGAAAAGCTCTTTCAATACTTCTATATCAGCTTTTTCAAAGCTATAGATAGAATGTTCGTACTCAGCCTTTCTGAATATATCTCCGTAGGTAAAGTTTTTATTCCATTGGATATCAAAAATATTATCGACATCCTGAAGATACATTGCTATTCTCTCAAGTCCATATGTCAATTCTCCAGATTCCAATTCACAATTTATCCCTCCAACCTGTTGGAAGTATGTAAACTGAGTGATTTCCATTCCATCAAGCCATACTTCCCAACCTAAACCCCATGCACCGAGAGTTGGTGCCTCCCAGTTGTCTTCAACAAATCTTATGTCATGCTTAAGTGGATCAATACCTATGGCTTTCAGACTGTCCAGGTATAGGTCTTGAATATTCTCAGGTGAAGGTTTGAGAATAACTTGAAGCTGATGATGTTGGTATACTCTGTTGGGATTCTCTCCATATCTTGCATCAGCTGGTCTTCTTGAAGGTTCAACATAGACCACCTGCCATGGCTCCGGACCTAAAGCCCTCAAAAATGTATGTGGACTCATTGTTCCGGCACCTTTTTCCACATCATATGGTTCCATTATAATACAATCTTTTTCACCCCAGTAATTTAGTAATTTCAGCATCAAATCCTGAAAATACATATTAATCCCCCCTTTATTTTTGAATACAAAAAAACCTTAGCGTCCTTATAGGGACGAAAGGTCTCTTCCGCGGTTCCACCCTATTTAATACCTATTACAAGGTATTCTCTTAGATTGCAATACTCAGAAGTGCCGTTCCCCATAACCATACAGGTCCGTTCCCACCTTTATCGGACTCTCTTGGCTAAACAGCTACAGGTACTCTCTTCATCATCGTATAGAATTAAGTTTCGTTTATTAATTTAACAAAATTTCACCCATCTGTCAAGAGCAGGTGAGCTCTCCTATAACAGTCCCTGTCCTATCATGGACAAGGATTTTAGTTCCCTGATGTCAAGATTGTACAATAGGTACTCAGACAACCTTTTGTGAAATCTCCATAAAGTGCTTTCGCTTATGTCAAGCTTTCTTACATCTTCCAATTTAGACATCAATAGACTAATCATCTGATCCTTTTCCAGCTGACTAATCCTGTCTCTTCCAGATCCACTGCACGTTGGACATAGAATTCCTCCCTTGGTGCCGTCAAATTCCCAAATATCTGAGTTTTTATTACCACATGTCAAGCAGCTGTCAAGATGAGGCCTATATCCAATAAAACTAGCAAATTTAATTTCATAGGCTACAATTAATGCCAGGAGATTATCTTCATTTTTCAATATAGTCATAAATTTTTCCAAAAGAGAAAATAGAACCAAATTTTCCTCCTCGTCTGGTGTCGATTTATCCAGCAATTCCAGAGCATAGAAGCCGAAAAGCATTCTTTCCATAGAATTTCGAATGGTATAAAAAGAATCAATAAGGTCGACACTTTCGATATAGTAAAAGCTCTTGCCTCTTTTAAAGTTCCAACTGCTCAAGGCAAAAACTTCAGTGGATGCCATTGCTCCAGACTTAGGTTTAAGAACTCCTTGAGCAAGGACCCTTATTTTTCCCAGATCCTCTGTGTAAACTGTCAATATTTTACTGCTTTCCTTATATTTCATGCCCGATATTACTATTCCATTTGTCCCAGACATATTAAACCCTTCTATTTGTAGCCAAAATATTTTACCTTATTGGCTTTCTCTCTCCAATTTTTTTCCACTTTTACCCACAACTGAAGATTTACCTTACTTCCCATTAGTTTCTCAATATCTTCTCTAGCTTGTTGACCAATTGTCTTTAGCATTCTTCCATTTTTGCCAATTATCATGCCCTTATGTGAATTCTTTTCACAGTAAATATTAGCAAAAACATCAATTAATTCCTTGTCTTCACGTTGAACAATTTTATCAATCTCAACATATATACCGTGAGGTATTTCATCTTCAAGATTAACCAGAGCTTTTTCCCTTACAATTTCAGATATTATAAATCTCTCTGGTTGATCTGTTATCATATCATCTGGAAAATACTGTGGTCCCTCAGGTATCATCTCCTTTAAAACCTCCAGATATCGTTCGATATTATCATTGTTCAATGCTGAAATTGGAATTACATCCTCAAATATACCCATATCCTTATACTTTTTTACTAAAATTTCAACCTCATCTTTTTTAAGTTTATCAGTCTTATTTATTAATAGAACAATAGGTGTACTTATAACTTTGAGCTGGTCAAGAATATAACTATCCATCTTTCCTGTTTGCATGCTTTCATCAACCATAAATGTTACGATATCAACCTCTTCCAGAGTTGTTCTGGATATTTTAAGCATGTAGTCTCCCAGTATGTTTTTTGGCATCTGCATCCCTGGTGTATCTAAAAATACTATCTGAAAATCATCACCAGTGTAGACCATTTGAATCTTATTTCTGGTAGTTTGTGGCTTGTCAGAAATTATGGAGATTTTTTCTCCTATAACTTGATTCAAAAGCGTTGATTTTCCAACATTTGGTCGACCAATTACCGTTATAAATCCTGATTTATACATCTTTTTCCTCCTTGCTTGCAGATTGCAGATCCTCTGGCCCAAAACTATGTGGAAGCAGTTCCTCCAAATCATACTCTCTGTAATCTTCTTCTGAATTAGCAATAATTATCCTTGTATCCTTGCCAAATTCACGTATAACCTGTCTACACACACCACAGGGATATGTGTGATCAGCATCTCCAACAATTGCTATTGCCTTTATTTTTTCATGACCTTCAGATACAGCCTTGAATATGGCAGTTCTTTCAGCACATATTGTTGGTGAATATGATGCAATTTCAATATTGCAGCCATCATAAATTTTGTCATCCTCTGTTAATATGGCTGCCCCTACATGAAAACCTGAATAAGGTACATAAGCCTTCTTTTTAGCCTTTATAGCCCTTCTAATCAATTCCTTCTTATCCATTATAAAACCTCACTTATTCTATAGTAATTGGTGTCATAGGTTTAACAACCTGAATCCAAGTTGTTCCTGGTGTAAGTTTGATTTCTTCATTGTTTTTATCAAGGTAGTAAATTTTTGCCTTCCTGTTATCCTTTACCCATTTTATGTCTTCAACTACCCCTCTTGATATATATTTACCTTCACCTTCGCCCTCGACTGCAATACCAAGTCTTCCTACATTATCAAGAACTCTCATTGAGTTCTCCTGAATTATTATATTATCTGCATAAAGTCCACTCTCATCCGATTCGTCCACATGTCTAGTTCCATCCTTATATCGTTCATATCTCTCTATTTCAGCGTCATATACAAACCTGGTGTTATTTTCATCATTATATGTAATGGATACTTCTTCAGCCGATTGACCTATTCTACTTTCTCTCTCCATATCAAATACAAACCCTTCATACTCGCTTTTATCCCGGAATCCTCTTTCTTCCTGAACATCTCTCAAAACTTCCATGCTTGAATACATATTGTTGGGAGCTCTTTTATGGGACATCCTCCAAAAAACTCTTGATGAGCTTGTAAGACCATCAATTTCTCCTAAATTGAGATTCCTTACATCTACTTTTGCCTGTTCGCTACCTCCAACATGAACGAATATAGCGTCAAATTGCAAAGCCATTGTAACAAAATACGGTCTTGCACTTCTAATTGGCCCTACTGATTCCGGATTATTTATCAGGTAAAGTCCCAAGTATCTAGTGTATGGTCCCTCCACGGGAAACTCATATATTACTTCTGCATCCTTTAAGCCTGATTGCCATTTCGCTTTGGGATGGTTGTCAAATATAATGGAGATGATTCTTCCATTGACAATTTCTTCTTCTGCATATATTCCGCTCAATGGAGATGGAATCCCCGAAGGTTCTGGTTCTGGTTCCGGCTCAGGCTCTGGAACTGATTCGGGTTCTTCAGCCGGTATCTCAACTGGTAGCTCTGGCTCTTCTGACGGCTGATTATTATTACAAGCTATAAGGCTTAAACTCATTATCACTACCATTATAAGTGTCAATATCTTTCTAATGTCCATTTTCTTCCCCCTATCCAACTATCTGAAATATCAGTATCCCTACAAGAATACCTAGTATACCTCCAACGATTGTTTCCATCGCTGAATGAATCTTCCCCTCAACTCTACTTTCCGCGACCAGAAATGCCAATCCGAAAACCAATGTTATTATCAAAAGATTCTCTGATAAAATTGATACAATTGTCGCTATACAAAATGCTACGGCAGAATGGCCACTTACTACACCACCCTGAAAATGAGTGCCATGGCCCTTATAGAATTTGGATTTCAAGCCAACTGTAAGAAGTGCAACGAGTATAAGAGCAACAAAAGTAAGATGAATCGGTGAATTTCGTATTTTTAACAGAACCAATTCCTTAAAGGGATTCAATCTTTCAAAAAACATAAGATATCCTACAATCACAGCATTGAATGTAGCTATTAAGACTGCGCCTGCAGAAACATCCTTTATTACCCTTGCCAGTGGATGGTATTCCCTGGTTATCATATCTATTGTTTTTTCTATTGCTGTGTTTATCATTTCCAAAACTACCACCAACACAACCGTCAGAAGAAGAATCATAAACTCCACCCTGGTAAGGTTAAATAGTGTACTCAGGCTGATTACCGCAATTGCGGCAATATAATGTATTCTTAAACTCTTTTCAAGCTTCATAGCAGTCATAATACCGGAAACTGCATAGTTGAAACTATCAATCAATTCCTTGACCTTCATACATACACCCCCTCAGTTATTTAGGTAGTGTCAAGTTTATCCCTTTAAAATAGCTATAAAATATTGTAATTTCAATAGTTATCAAAAAAAGATAACGACA
>NZ_JBMEMN010000019.1:0-60350 GCF_049310905.1 Gudongella sp. DL1XJH-153 | reverse complement strand
TAAGCTAAAACATCACGGATGCTTATTAAAGTGTTTTTGTTTATTTTAGCTTGAAAAGCAATTATGCAAGATTCTCAATTAAGATAAGAGTGGAAGACATTAGAGAATATGCAGAATTATCAATATGAAATGCGAGGTGTAGTGTAGTGAAAAGTGGAAGTTTCATTGAGGAATATTATGAATATCGTGACAAGATAGGTAATAGAACAGAACTATACAGAATAGTTGCTAGGAGGTATGGCATAGCAAGTGCTCTGTATCCAGGAAGCCATATTGATATTGCACCATCTTTGGTTATACCTAAGGTAATTTATGTTGATAACTTCAAAGGGGCGATTAATTTCTTTAAGAACGTTGAAATGATAAAAAAATATATCGCTGATAATAAAGAGTATGAGAAGCCTTGTGACATAGTTTTCATAGGTCAAGACTATACAGGGGAATTAGATGTTGAACCTGTTGATTTGATAATTTCTCAATATGCAGGCTTTGTTGGGCAAGAAACGAAAAAGCATTTAAATACGGGTGGCATTTTGCTGTGCAATGATAGTCATGGAGATGCCACTTTATCTAGATTTGATGATGATTTTAAATTCATTGGAGTAATCGGTAAGAATAATAGAATCATCGATACCAAGCTGGATGATTATTTTGTATTACCAAGAAGTAAAAATGTTGATTTAGTAAAAGTTAAAGAGAAGATGAAAGGACTGAAGTATAAGCTGACAGCTGAAAACTATTTATTTCGTAAAGTCAAATAACACATTATAGGCTATCGTAGCATAGCCACTGCCATTTGTTAAATTATATAAAGGTTATGTGGTGACGCAATATTTTTTATTAAACAATTTAGCATAAGAAAAACTACTAAACACTTTAAATATCAGTGAACTAGAATGATGCAATAAATTATTAGGAAGGGAGAGGTGTTTATGAAATATTTAGGATCATGCCTTTGTGGTGAAGTCACTTTCGAAATAGAAGGAGATTTTGATAACTTTTATCTTTGTCATTGTGGGCGATGTCGCAAAGATACCGGCTCAGCTCATGCAGCCAATCTATTTTCTTCTACAGCCAAGTTAAGATGGCTGTCTGGTAAAGAAAAATCTAAAATCTTTAATTTTCGTGGAGAAGGGCACATAAAAAGTTTTTGTACTAATTGTGGATCAGCTTTGCCAAATATTCAAATGGATGGGAAATTGCTGGTTGTTCCTGCAGGAAGTATTGACAGTTATATAAAAATTAAGCCGCAAGGACATATCTATTATGCAAGCAAAGCGAACTGGGATACCGAGCTTGAGAAAGTACCAAAGTTTGAAGAACTCCCAAATGGATAAAATAATAATCGTTATTCTTTATAATCGTGTATGTGTTTTGACAACTATTAATAAGAGGTTATCAATAAAAACTGACACTTTGGTTTAATGGGGGGGGATAGGAAATAATTATTTCCCCTTGTAGACGCTAATTTGTTAAATTGTATAAGAGTAAGGTGATACAAGACGTTGAAACTGTAACCCTGCTTACGATGTAAGCAAAAGATAAGCATAGGATGTAAAAATATTTTACACCCTATGCTTTTATTTGTATAATGAATATAGGTGAAGGAAAAGGGGGGATGGTTTTGAAGGAATATGGTAAGGCATGGGATTCTTTTGTTCAAGGAATAGATTTTAATCAAAACCTAATAAAAAAGGATATTTTAAACTCGTGGCGGCGCTGTAAAAAGCAAAATGTCTCTCTTTATGATTTTGATTTAAGTCTTTTAATGGATCCACAAGAAAAAAGTAAATATGTTTTAAAATATCTTCCAGAATACAAGGAAAATGGGTATAAAGAGTTTTGCAGTATCGTAGGAAACCTAGGGCTTAATATCAGTATATATGATAAGTATGCAAAGCTTAAATATATAGTGAATTATGATGAACGCTATGATGATCTACATCCTGAAATCGGCTATTTTTTAGAGGCTTCGGAAGAAAAAATTGGGACAAACTCTACCTGCCTAGCATTATTAGAGAATAAACCATTTATGGTAGTAGGACCAGATCATTATAAATACATCTTTCATGAATTCAGCTGTGTGGCCGCACCGTTCTACAATAAAGAAAACAAAATTGCAGGAACCATAAATGCATCTTTTGTACATATGTCGGTAAATAACGATACTTTAAATATTATCTATAGTTTGGCAAGGCTTTATGAAACATTGATATTAAAAAGGATGGATTCAAGAAAAATAGAAAAACACCAAGAGGATAATAGAATTCAGCCAATTGGAACTACAGAAGCTGTTTTTACTTTTGATGATATTTTAGGGCAATCAGAATCCATCTCACAAGTTAAAAAATTGGCAAAAAGAGCAGCAACAGTAGATTCATCAGTATTGATTTATGGTGAGAGCGGCAGTGGAAAAGAGATTTTTGCACAAGCCATACACAATGAGAGCAAGAGGAAAAACAAACCTTTTGTAGCTATTAATTGTGGTGCTATTCCTGCAGATTTAATTGAAAGTGAGTTATTTGGTTATGAGACAGGAGCATTTGCAGGGGCTACAAAAAGTGGAAAAAAAGGGCTATTGGAATATGCATCAGGAGGAACATTGTTTTTAGATGAAGTTGAAAGTATGTCTTTATCATTTCAAGTAAAAATTCTAAGAGCATTATCTTCATCCTCCATCACAAGAATTGGAGGATTCAAGCCGATTCCTATAGATATAAGGCTGATTTCAGCATCAAAAAAGGACCTGGAGGAAGAAATAGAAAAAGGTTTTTTTAGAGAGGATTTGTATTATAGAATTAACGTTATTCAATTAAAGATTCTACCTCTAAGAGATAGAAAGCAAGATATTAAACCAATAATAGATTATTATATAAAAGCAGTTTCTGATAAATACAATATCAAAGTAAGGAGTATAGAAGAAGATTTTTACGAGCACCTACAAGCATATCACTGGCCAGGAAATGTTAGAGAACTGATAAATGTTATCGAGCGATCATTGGTACTTTCAGAAGGTGGTATAATAGATGAATCAGTTCTATCCTCCAGTATAAAAGAATGCTATACAATAGCAAAGCTAAAGAAAGATTTTAATGAAGTTTTCAGTGAATCACTTCCAAAGGAGAAAAACTTACTGAAAATAGCAGAAGAGGTTATTATAGATAGGGTGCTTAGGGAGGAAGGCTATAATATGTCCAGCACTGCAGCAAGGCTGGGGATATCACGTCCTACATTATATAAAAAAATCGGAAAATCAAGGGGAACAGATAGTAAACAAACTTTACAAAAAGAGGAGATGTAAATAAATTTTACATCTCCTCTTTTTGCTTTTTTCCATAGAGATAGCTGAAATCCTTGATAATGCTAGTAGATTACAAATAATATATTGGCAAGAAACTTGCAATAGTATAGTTGTCGGAGGGGATTTTATGCCTTGTATTCATATTCAAACAGGTAAGGTAGAGCATCAAGTAAATCTCAAAAATTTTTCCTATCAGCTATCTAAGATAATGGGTATTCCAATTGAAAGAATAAACGTTATTGTGGACTATCATGAGGATACTGATGTGTTTATAGGAAGAAACACTGATATTATGATTATTACCTTATGGGTTTCAGAGGCTAATAAAAAAGAATTTATTCACACTTTAGCCAAGACAACAGCAGCATTGGCAGAAAAACACTTTCTTAAAAAAGAAAAAAGTGCAGCAGTAATATGTAATCTCATAAGGGAAGGATATCTGTTAGTTAATGATCAATTTATTTAAGAGGAGGTATGTAAATGAGTAAAATTGTATTAGTTCATGGAGCTTGGCATAATGGGAAGTGCTGGGATCAGGTTTCACAGCTCCTTGAAAAAGAGGGGTACGAGGTTCAAGCACTAACACTGCCAGGAAATGGAGAAAATGACAGCAAGGATGTAACCTACCAGGACTATGTAGAGCATGTAGCAAAAACATTAAATCAGCAAGAGAAAAAAGTAATCGTCGTGGCCCATTCAAGTGCTGGACATGTTATGCAAATGGCTATCCCAAAGGCTAAGGAGAAGGTTGAGAAAGTTATTTTCAATAATGCTTGGATTTTACCTGATGGGAAATCCCAATTTGATTTTGTCCCAGAAGAAATCAAGGCAGTTATGAGGGAGGAAGCTATAAAAAGCGGCACTGGTGCTATTCCTATTGATCCCAACTTTGTCAGGGGAATGCTTGCTACCGAAGCTAGTGAAGAAAGCTTTAATGAACTAATGGATATGCTGGTTACTCAGCCGTTAGTAATTATGGAAACACCTATTGATGCCAAAGGTTTTAAAGCTTTAGATATACCGAAAGTACTATTATATTGTACAAAGGATGTATCTGTACCTCCAGGTGCATTTATCGGAATGTTTAAGTCCTTAGGAGATTATTCTATCGTAGAAATAGACTGTGATCACGAAGGCTTGTTTACAGCCCCAGAGGTGTATAGCAAAGGTCTTATAGAATGTATTAGGATATAAAGAATTATAAATAAGAAATGGTACAGATTAAAAGTTCCCTCAATCAGCATTGGGGGAACTTTTCACGTTGTGTCTGGCATGAGAACAAAAGAGACGTTTTGTCTACTATCAAGAAGACACGGGGACAGGAAACTTGTATCATGCAATAGCTCATTTAAGTTATCTTAAGGAAAAAAATATTTTATGGGTATAACATAAATAATGAGGTTAAGAGATGAAACTATAAATACAATTTAGTAGGCAATGACATGTTGAATTATTAAACTTCGGAAAGGTAAAATGGTGATGTTATGAACTATGATAATGTGTATTTTAAATATACTGTCTGGATTCTGTTGGTAGTATCGATTTTATTCTTGGTTGGGCAGCTGAGCTTTATTATTGATATTCTAGGTACGATTTTGATGATTACAGCACTGCCAATACTCTTGGCAAGCTTTTTCTATTATCTGCTAAGGCCATTAGTGGGTTACTTGGTGGAAAAGAAACTCAATAAAACCATTGCAGTATTCGGTGTGCTTCTTATGGTTATAGCTGTGATTGCAGCCTTCTCATTATTTGCAGGAAATGCTATCAGCGGTGAATTTGGCAGCTTTTATGCGACATTATCAGAATATATCAAGGAAGCCCCTCAAAAATTGGAAACTATTTTTGAGCAGGATAAATTTTGGAATATTTCATTGGAAGATATTGAGAGTAGATTATTGGATTTATCCCAGATGGTTTTGGAAACCTTTAGAGAGAACATTGCTGGATGGATAACAAACATTGCTGACGTCTCTGCTGTAATTATCCTAATACCAATTGTCTTGTTTTTCTTATTGAGAGATGATAAGCTGTTCTATAAAAATATTATGGAAGCAGTTCCGAAGAGGCATAAGACAAGAATTGTTGGTCTTATGCGAGAAATTGACGTAGTACTGCAAAACTATTTTGCAGGACAGCTTATGGTTGCTGGTGTCTTGGGTGTACTGACCTATATTGGCTACCTGATTATCGGACTACCCAATGCATTGTTTCTTTCAATATTTTCAATGGTCTTCTCAATCATCCCTTTTTTAGGGCCATTGATAGGAATAATACCAGCTATATTTATAGGTTGGACAGTCAGCCTGTTTATGGTTTTTAAGGTAATTCTTGTACTTGCTGTTACCCAGCAGCTGGAAGGAAATGTAGTCAGACCTAAAATAATGGGAAATCGATTGGAAATACATCCGATGCTTATTATTTTTCTAGTAGTAATTGCGATATCCTTGTATGGATTTTTGGGAGCTTTTTTTGTCATACCTCTCTACGCTACAGTTCGGATTATATTTAAACATATTTTCAAAGAGGCTAAGGAGAAAGATAATCTTGTTGATGGGAAATAATGTAATGAGGAGAATTTAATGGAAAGAAAAAAACCGGTTTATCTAAGTACAATAGAAGAAATTGAAGATGCTTATTCAACTGATAAGAATGATGGATTAGAAGTTGCGAATGCAGAAGATCGATTAGAAGAATATGGCAAGAATCGGTTGGAAGAAGAAGCAGGAATATCCATGTGGGAAGTGTTTTTCCGACAGTTCAAAAGCATTGTAATGCTTTTATTGACTGCTGCAGCTGTCGCCTCTTTTTTTATAGGTGAAATGGTTGAAGGTTTTGCAGTATTGATTGTGATAATGATTACCGCGATTCTTGGATTGATTATGGAGTACAGGGCAGGAAAATCAATTGAGGCATTGCAGAAGAGAGTTCACGAAGAAGCTAAAGTAATAAGAGGTGGAGAGATTTTCAATGTATCAACTACAGAGTTGGTTCCTGGAGACCTTGTAACAATAGAAGAAGGAGATCAAATTTCTGCAGATGGTCGTATTGTTGAAGCTGAAGAACTGGATATTGATGAGTCAATGCTTACAGGCGAATCTGACCCCGTTAAAAAGAACACAGAACTCCCGGACAGTAAGGAGGAAGTACACATAAGCGACCGTAGGAATATGGTTTTTATGGGTTCTTCAGCACTTAAAGGCAAAGGGAAATTTATCGTAACTGCAACAGGAAATGATGCTGAAATCGGAAAAATTTCAAAAATGCTAAAAGAAACAGAGGATGAAGTTACTCCTTTGGAAGAGAGGCTAGAACAGACAGGAAGATATTTAATTGTCTTGACCTTGATTATAACAGGAATAGTTGCAATTATTGGATATCTATCAGGAGAACCTCTTGAACAAATGCTCAAAACTTCTATAGCACTTGCAATAGCAGCTGTCCCTGAAGGTCTTCCTGTAGCAGCTACGATTACATTAGCTATAGGAATGAATCGTATGGTAAAGAAAAAAGCACTAATGAGAAACTTGCCAGCTGTTGAAACCTTGGGGTCTGCCACAGTATTCTGTGTTGATAAAACTGGTACATTGACAGAAAATGAAATGACTTTACAGAAAATAATTATGGATGACAGGGTAATTGATATTTCGGGCACTGGCTATAAGCCTGAGGGAGATTTTACTGAAGAAAATGATGCGCTGGATCCTACAAAAGATCAAGGATTATCATTGCTTCTAAAAACAGGGGTACTTAGTTCAGATGCTGTGCTTAATGAGAAAGAAGATGGTAAATGGGAAATCGTTGGAGATCCTACAGAAGGTGCATTGATTGTAGGTGCAAGAAAAGCAGGTTTACATAAGGAGGAGTTGGAAAAAAAATATCCCAGGATTGATCTGATTCCATTTGACTCCGAGCGTAAATTTATGGCTGCACTCAATGAGACTCCCGAAAATGGAAGGGGAATATTTTTAAAAGGTGCGCCAGAAGTAGTACTTGAAATGTGTGATAAGCTATATGAAGATAACAATGTCATTAGGCTGACAGAGGACAAAATGGAAGGATTAAGGAGTGTAAATGAAAGACTCGCAAAAGAGAGTTTTCGAATATTGGGGCTGGCTTATAAAGAGGAAGTATCTGACAAGTATGAAAATCTCGAGGATGAGATTAAAAAGGGAATGATATTTCTTGGTTTTGTTGGAATGATAGACCCTCCAAGAGAAGATATTCAAGAATCCATCGAGATTGCATCCAAAGCTGGTATAAGAACTGTCATGTTAACAGGTGACCAGCATGAAACTGCCATAGGTATCGCTAAAAGTATTGGTATTGAGGTCAATGAAGACAAGATGCTAAAAGATTCGGATTTAGAGGATATATCCATGGAGTCCCTCGAAGAAAACCTAAAACAAAATTCTGTTTATGCCCGAGTCACACCAGAGGATAAGCTGAATATAGTAGGCGCATTAAAAAATATGAATCAGGTTGTTGCAATGACAGGTGATGGCGTAAATGATGCACCGGCATTGAAAAAGGCTGATATAGGGGTATCCATGGGAATACGAGGAACTGCTGTTGCCAAGGAAGCCTCAGATATGATTTTATTGGATGATCGCTTTGGCACAATCGTGGAAGCTGTAAGACAAGGGCGTGTAATCTTTGACAATATTCAGAAGTTTATTCATTATTTACTATCCTGTAATCTGAGTGAAATACTGTTTATCTTTTTGTCTATTATTTTTGGAGTGCCAGTACCCTTGGTTGCACTTCAAATACTATGGCTCAATGTTGTAACTGGTGTATTTCCTGCATTGGCTATGGCGTGGGAATTACCAGAAGAAGGGGTTATGGAAAAGCAGCCACGGGATCCCAAGGAATCAATTATTACAAACAGATATAAGTTTATAATTGGTTTTCAAGGTCTTGTAATTGCAATAGGTCCAACCATTTCATATCTACTGGCATTGAATAAAGGATTTGAAATAGATGTTGCAAGAACAATAGGATTTATGACCTTGGCCATGGTTCATTTACTGCAGGTATTTAATGTCAGAAGGAAAAACGGATTGGGTTATGACAAGACTTTCATTAAGAATCCCTATTTAATTGGAGCATTGGCCTTAACGTTTTCACTTCAACTGATTGCGATATATACTCCAATTATACAGAGCATACTTCAAACCAGATCACTGACTCTTGGCATGTGGGTTTACGTTTTACTGGGGGCAGCAATTCCTAATATAGTACTACAAGTGATCGCGATCATAAAAAATAGAAGGAAGTAAAAGCAGTAGGGACGGTTCCTTTTGATTTTTTACTTTTGATTTTTTTAACGAACAAAAGATTATTAAGGGTTGTAAATAGATTTTTTTGGTATAAATGGAGTATGGACAATAGATTATATCTATTCCAGCGAAGGTTTGTATGGATAGCCAATAGCAAGATGCTAAAGCCAGAAAGGTGGGATTAGCTTGGCCAAAAAATATGTCCATTCACTCTCAAAAAGAAGGTTGAACCCATATGTTGGAAGCAAGGCGGAAAGTATTAATTTTTTGTTGAGACAAGGCATTAATGTTCCAAATAGCTGGATAATCCCTTGGACGGCTTATGAGGACAATCTCCTAGACAGTCATACAATCCAGACTTCCATACGTAATGAACTGGATGCTATAATTGATCCTAACAGGCGTTATGCTGTTCGGTCATCTGCCTCTGTGGAAGATTCTCAGGAGTTTTCATGTGCAGGTCTCTTCAATAGTTATCTTCAGGTTCAGGGAATAGATAATGTTACTAATTGCATCATCGATGTGTGGTCTTCACTGGAATCACCTGAGTTTGAAGCATATTGGAAGCATAATATGTCCAGTGAGCTAAACCCCAAAATGGCTGTTATCATTCAGGAGATGGTGCAACCATTGCTTTCCGGTGTGGTTTTCACCAAGAATCCAATATCTGGGTTTTCAGAAACCATCATCGAGGCTGGTCCTGGCACGGGAGAATCTCAGGCTGAGTCTCATCAGAATCCTGAGCGTTGGGTAAGCAAATGGGGTAATTGGTCTCAAAAGCCAGAAAATGGTTTGTTGAGCGAATTGTTGGCACGAGAAATAGTAAGCCTTTCCTCATATATTTCCAAACTATATGGGAGGCCAGCTGATTTGGAATGGGCATGGGATGGTGAAGAGTTATATTTCCTACAAGTTCGGCCAATAACCAGGCTTAATATTCCTGTGTATTCCAACCGAATCTCCCGTGAAATGCTTCCAGGGATCATTAAGCCACTTGTCTGGTCGGTAAATACCAGTTTGATCAACCCGGTTTGGGCAGATATTCTTACTAGGTTAACGGGAGAGCGTTCCTGGAATCCTGACAGCTTTACCGGTCATTATTATTATCGAGCATATTTCAATATGAGTATTTTTGGCAAGGCATTTGAGCGTCTGGGTATGCCAGCTGAGGCTCTGGAGCTATTGTACGGCTTGGAACAGGATGGTCCAGAAAAACCCAAGATGCAACCCGGAATCGGAATTATTCACCGGTTGCCGGGACTCATATCATTTTCCATGAGTCTTGTTGGAATAAATAACCGACTAGACCGACTGGTGAAGGTCAAGAAACCAGCGTATGATAAGCTGGCCATAAGTATGGAATATGAGCTTGATTCCAAGGAGTGTTTGCAGCTTGCTTTACAGATTTCTGATGAGACAAGAGAGGTGGCCTACTATAATATAATGGTACCCATGCTGGCTATGATGCACCACCGGCTGTTCTCACGCATATTGGGAAAACATGGTTGTGATGTGCGGTTAATGGAACTTAGGGGAGCTAGAGAAGCGGCCGCTCTTTACAACCCCCAGCATACTTTACAAGCCTTACATAAGACATACTTTACAAGCCTTACATAAGACATACTTTGAAGGTCTTGAAATCGATGCTGAAAAGGCTTTATTGCAACCTGAGAAAGAAGAGCTGCTGAAAAAGGATATTGATAAATTCCTAAAGGATTTTGGACATTTAAGTGATAGCGGGAATGATTGTTCAAGCATTCCCTGGCGCGAATCCCCTGACTTAATTCGCCGAATGATTGTTCAACAGAGGATAGACAATGATAACCATCAACCTCAGCTTTTTCAGGATCTGGAGCTTCCTTTGGGTAAACGAATTTTGACCGGTATTCTATTCAGGAGAACGAGCCGTTTTGTCGTGGATCGTGAAAAAATCAGCTCTCTCTACACCTATGGGTACGGACAATTTAGGACTTGCTTTGCCAAGCTGGGGGAACAACTGGTTAAGCAAGGGGTGCTGGATGACAAGGAAGATGTTTATTTCCTATACTGGTCTGAACTGGTGGAATTGGTAGATGCCCAACAGCCAGAGCCACAACAGGCTTTGGTTTCATCACGTCGACAGGAAATTGAATACTATCGTAAAGTGGTTGTACCTGAAATCATCCTGGGTAGTGAACAACCGCCAGTTGTGAAGGGTGTACATGGCGAATTACATGGGATTCCAACATCTCTGGGTACTTATTCAGGTCCGGCTCGTGTAATCCTTGGCATAGAGGATTTTGAGAAAATTCAGGAGGGCGACGTTCTGATTATTCCCTTTGCTGATGTGGGCTGGACTCCCTTATTTGCAAAAGCTGGCGCTGTGGTGTCGGAATCTGGCGGGATATTATCCCATACCTCCATAGTTGCCCGGGAATACCGTATACCTGCAGTAGTATCTGTTTCAGGTGCCTGTCAGCTTGAGGATGGAATTAGGATTACAGTCAATGGATATAATGGAGATATAACCTTGTCCACATGGGAGAGTGATGAGTAATGGAAAATCTTTGGCCTTATTTGATTACAGCTGCAGGAGGTTATTTGATTGGTTCAATATCCTTTGCACGATTGGTTTTTGCCAAGCTGAAACCTGGACAGACTCCAGATTTAATTCGCACACCAACTACAGATGGGCAGGCTGAGCTTGTATCACATGCTGTAGGAGCTACAAATGTGATGATTGCCTTTGGTCCCAGGTGGGGAATGGTGGTCAGTTTACTGGATGCACTGAAAGGCTTTCTGCCGACTTTATCCTTGCTTTTAATGTTTCCTGAAGCTTCCTATCACCTGGTGGTTGCCATTGCTGTTTTGATTGGGCATCTGTGGCCGGTATGGCACCGATTTTCCGGGGGTGGTGGTAATTCCAGCATAATGGGTATGCTTCTGGCCATAAGTCCCTTGGGTTTGATAATAACTCATTTGGGAGGTATGATAATCGGAAGTTTTGCACCCATGCTTGCCTTTATAGGTGGTATTTTCCTGACTATACCATGGTTTGCAGTCCTGAGGGGCATTCAAAGTCCTGAGGTTGTTTTCGCCATTATCATATCAATTTTGTATTTGTTGGCGGAGCTGCCTGAGATAAGTCAGCTGAGGGAGCTAAAGCGGAAGGGTCATGTAATAGACTCCAGGCATGTGCTTTCAATGATGAAAAAGTCAGCAGCTACTGGGAATCCAGTGGAATCCTTCGAGGATAAGGACTTTAGAGCTTAATCTTTGAGGCATTTTGACATGTATGTGAGTTGGGTATAATCCACATTAGGTGGTTAGAGGATAAATTAATTATGGGAGGTTATTGATGAGATTTGAACCATTGTTGGAGAAGAATTTGCTGCCGGACTCAATAATAAGATGGGGTGCTCGACGCATCACTGGTGCAAGGTTAAGGCAAATTACATCCTATGATATTGAAGAGCACCAGAAATACCTTATGGAGTACATTAAAGACCTGAAAAATCAAACCATCGCAATAAATACAGATGATGCAAACCAGCAGCATTATGAACAGCCAACAGAATTTTTTCAAGAGATACTTGGGAAAAATATGAAATACAGCTGTGGGTACTGGGAAGACTCCATCCCAACCCAAAGGCTCAAGAATCATTTGGATGACTCCGAAGAAGCCATGCTGAGACTGACCTGTGAAAGGGCAGAGATAAAGGATGGTCAATCAATCTTGGATCTGGGCTGTGGCTGGGGATCCTTGTCCCTATTTATGGCTGAGAGATATCCCAATTCAGAAATTGTTGCTGTCTCAAACTCTTCAACACAAAAGTCATACATCGACAATGAAGCGAGGGAAAGAAACCTTAAAAATCTAACTGTAATAACGGAGGATATCAACACCTTTACCACAGAGCTTCGATTTCATAGGGTGGTTTCTGTTGAAATGTTTGAGCACATGAGAAATTACGAGAAGCTCATGGAGAAAATATCAGACTGGTTACTTCCAGGAGGGAAGCTTTTTGTACATATTTTTTCCCATAGGACAACTCCGTATGCCTATGAAGTACGAAATGACAATGACTGGATGACAAAGTATTTCTTCTCAGGAGGTACCATGCCCAGCCAGGATCTTCTCCATTATTTTGCAAAAGGTTTCTACCTTGAAATGCAATGGGCAGTTTCAGGGATTCATTACCAGAAAACACTGGAGGCTTGGCTTCAACGGATGGATGAAGGAAAAGACAGGATTATGCCCTTGATGGAAAGGGTCGAGGGTAAAGAGAACGCAACCAAGTGGTGGTCTTATTGGAGGATATTCTTCATGGCCTCTGCTGAGTTTTTTGCATATAATGATGGTAATGAGTGGTACATTAGTCATTATCTATTCAAAAAGCAATAGGAGGGCCTTATTTATTTTTGAATAGAAGCTTAAAACAGTAGGCGGATGAAATTTTAGCCAAAGACCAGATGATTGTCCAGATGATTTGTAAACCTATTACAATCAAAAAAACCGTCCCAGATGATTTTACAAAAACACCCAATGACATCAGCATTAAACAAACATCAAAAATCATATCCCAAGAAATAAGAGAAAAGAAATGTCAAATATTGCTATTAGGCCACAGCTTAGGTAACCTAATAGCAATAGAGGTAGCTAACTACAATAAACATCCTATAGACAGGTTAATCCTAATAGATGTACCTACTAAACAGATTGGAATGACATTGCTTAAATCTTTTCCTAAAAATGCTGGAGAAGGATTTCCCAAGGGTAGTTAAAGAACATTACAAAAAAATGACTCGGGATGAAAGACTGTTGAAGGAACTGCTGGAAACAGCACTAAGCACTTATAAAACTCCTATCATCAGTATATGAAAAGCCTACTTGAAACCGATTATTCAAAAAAGCCAAAAAGTTTAGATGCCCAGATTTACATTATTGTATCCTTTCATTGGTTAAGGATAAAGCAAAAGTTTAGCAGAGTATGCGAAAATATGGTTATGAACGAATCCAAGAAGACCATTTATACTATTATTTAGAAACGGGACATTTTTTAATGTTATAAAGTGCAGATTATTTTAACCGTGACTTGATAAAATATCATAGGATTAATTAAACACACACCTCCTTGCAAAAGGGAGGTTATTTTTTTGAAAAAAATCTATATTAGTATTGCTTTCTGAGCATAAATGTTATATATTTATAACATAAAGATAGTTAAAAATAACAATAAGTTATGCAAAAAACACATTTAGGGAGGTATTTATAATGAAAAAAAACAATTTAAGGTTTTTAGGATTTTTGGGGTTTATAGGTTTATTAGGGATACCTACAGGTAATTATGGATTCTTTGGGTTCTTTGGTGCCTTTGCCTTTTTTGCCTGGGGGCAGATCCGAAATGACGAGATGTTCAAAATAAATATTGCTAAGGCTGGACTGAACGCTTTTGTAGTGTCCTTTGTTGGCATAATAATTGCCATTGCGGCTATATCCATTCTGCGAACACTAGAAACAGCTGCCCTGTTTATTGGAGGCATCTTTTTTGTCCAACTCATGACTTTTATTATATCCTTCTATGTCTATGAAAGAAGAGGTGACCTTTAAATGAAGATTGTAATCAGGTCACGCATGAAAGAGCTAAGAGCAAGATATGACTTAACCCAGGAACAGTTGGCTAACATGGTTGATGTTCGTCGAGAGACTATAGGTCATATTGAGAAGAACAAGTATAATCTTTCACTGATACTTGCCTATAAGATCTCAAGGGCTCTAAAGAGCACCATTGAAGAAGTTTTTATCTTTGAAGAGGTAAGTTAGGAACTATGAGATATCACCAGCAAGAATCTTAGAATTAGAATCAGCAGGGACGGTTCATTTTGATTAACAACACTACAATAGGGTATTACAAGTACGGGGTGATAACATGCCAAGAATGGCAAGGCAAGAGAGTCCGACAGGGTATTACCATATCCTACTGAGGGGCAACAATAGAAACTGGACAAAAGCAGTAGGGACGGTTCCTTTTGATTTTTGATAAAGAGAAACTAAAGCAAAAGGAACCGTCCCCATTGCTTTTATTAAAACCAATACAGGTAGGTGAGTATATGATTAGATTTGAAAATGTATCGAAAAATTTCGATATAAACGGCAAAGAATCAAGAGTTCTACATGATATCAACCTTAAAATAGAAAAGAAAGAGATATTTGGGCTGGTTGGAGAGACGGGTAGTGGCAAGTCAACCATTTTACGACTTATGAATGGGTTTATTGAACCTGATGAGGGTAATATATACCTGATGGATAAAATTCTCAACAGGGAAACTAGACATGAGTTGGTAAAGGACACATCAATGATTTTTCAAGGCTTCAACCTTTTAGGTAATCTAAATGTAATTGAAAATGTACTCCTACCAACAAAATTAAGAAAAGGCGATAAAAAACATAATATTGAACGGGCAAGGGAAATACTCGATTTCGTCGGTCTTGCTGAGTTTGAAAAATCATACACGAGAAACCTATCTGGAGGACAAAAGCAAAGGGTTGCCATTGCACGTACATTGATGACGAATCCAAAACTTATATTCTGTGATGAACCTACTTCTGCCCTTGATGACAAGATGAGCTATGAGGTATTGAAGCTGTTAAATGAGATCAACGAAAAATTTGAAACTACAATTGTCCTGGTATCACATGATATATCAGTGATCAAATCTTTGTGCAACAGGGTGGCCATAATAGATAATGGCAGAATTTTCGATGTCGTGTCTTTAAAAACAAAAAATATAAAGCCTGTTTCCTACAAGGAGGCACTGTTAAATGATTGATAAATACATTGAAACATACAAGATGTTCAAGCCTGAAATTTTAAAATCCCTATATGAAACAATTGACATGATGCTGACAGCAATGATTTTGACACTTTTTGTAGGAGTTTTATTGGGATTTGTACTGTTTATAACGCGATCAGATGGGATTTATAAGAATAAGGCTATCTACTTTGCTACATCAGGAGTACTAAACATAATTCGATCAATCCCATTTATACTATTCATAATAGTGATAATACCATTTAATCGTATGATTCTAGGAACTGGTTTTGGTGTGGATGCATCAAAAATTCCTTTGAGCTTAATAGGAATTGCAACATTTGCACGATTCACAGAACAGGATATGCTGGATGTGAATAAGAGTATCTATGAAACATCGTATGCCCTGGGTGCTAATACAAAACAATACTTCACACACTTTTTACTGAAGGAGGCACAATCAGGGCTGGTATTGAGCTTTACATCAACTTCAATTAGCTTGCTGGCATATTCAACAGTAATGGGTATAATAGGTGGTGGAGGACTAGGTTATCTTGCAATAAGTGAAGGTTACTACAACTTCAATTACAGTTTAATGTGGATTATCATCTTCGTGATGATTTTAATCGTTCATATTATGCAAACAACCGGAAATCTGATAGCTAAGAAGTATGACAAAAGATAAAGGAGATTGAGAATATGAAAAAGGTAATACTGATATTAACAATATTTGTATTGAGTGTTTCAGTAATTGGATGTAGTTCAAACGATTCCCCCGAGGACAATGAAATTAATGTGGGAGTTGCTTTTTATCCCATGAAGGATATCTTGCTGCTGATAGAAGATGATTTAGAGGAAGAAGGATATGATCTCAAGATTCATGAATTTGCTGATTATCAGGCACCGAATAATCTTCTGGACAACGAAGAACTGGATGCAAACATGATTCAACACGATTATTTCCTGCAGTCGTTTAATGAATCCAATAATTCAGATCTGGTAACTGTTCAACCGATTTATCATGCAATATTCGCATTGTATTCAAGGGACTATGAGTCAGTTGAAGATATACCAGAGGGATCAACCATAACATTGCCAGATGATGCAACAAACTTAAGTAGAGCCTTATATTTATTGGGACAGGCTGAATTGCTGACATTCAAGGATAATAAGACGACTGGTCTTACCATTGATGACATTGAGACCAATCCTAAAGGCCTAAAACTAGATGATAAGGTACCACTAACAAGTTTGGCACAAAGATACACAGAATCAGGACTTGCAACAATGTATCCAACCTATGCAAGAAGTCTGGAACTGGTTGGGGATGAACAACGATTATATGTTGAGAAAGAGGACAGTGTAACAGAAGGATATGCAATTTCGCTTGTAGCTAGGGAAGATAACAAGGACAGTGAAAAAATACAAGCTCTAATCAATCATATAACCAGCGATGAAGTAAGACAGTTCTTAATCGACGAATACAGTTGGGCAAGCAATCCTGCCTTTTAAATACAAAGGACGCCAGGGAAGGTCCTTTTTGTCCCAGAACAGCATTCGGGACGAATATTTTTGTTTTGCTTTGATCCTCATATATAATAACAATCTAGAATAAATATGGAGGTTGGTCATGATGAATGTAGACAAATCAGTAGTTGATATGTGGGAAGATTACCTTGAGTCAATTGGGGAAAAACCCGAGGAAACAAAACTGACATATGAGTCTTGGCATTTCTGTGATAATGAGAAGGATGCCAATGAACTTATAGAGCTGGTTTTGGAAGGAACAAAGAGAGCGACTGCTTCTCTGCATATGTTGTATGAGATTGAGGATGAAAAAGTTCCTTCTGAAGGTGGTTTAAACATTTTGACAGATTGGGATGGAAGAGCGAAATGTATAACAAGGGATAAGAAGGTCTCAATACTTCCTTTCAAGGATATTACTGAAGAGCATGCCAGGATTGAAGGCGAAGGAGACAAATCATTGGAATACTGGAGACGAGCTCACATCGCTTTTTTCGGAAGGGACACGGATAGCCTGGGAGTTGATTTTAGCGAGGATTTATTGGTTGTATTTGAAGAATTTGAAGTTGTTTATCCATAATGATTAAAGTGAAAGCCCAGAATTCATTGAGTTGAATTCTGGGCTTTATACTGATGCAATAAACTAAAGCATAAATAAATTGACGGATAGATATAAAATCAGTAAATTCAATGCAACTGGACTGGAAATATTGTACAATAAAAAAGAGCCATTGGTTTACAGCGATAACAAATTTACTAACTGACAAAGGATGATGGACATGAGAGAATTATGGGAGATATTTATAGCCTTCTTCAAGATGAGTGGAGTAACATTTGGCGGCGGCTACGCAATGCTGCCTATCTTGCAAAGAGAAATAGTTGACAACAAGAAGTGGATGACCGAAGAAAGGATAATAGACTATTATGCTGTAAGTCAGGGACTACCAGGAATAATAGCAGTTAATGTGGCAATTTTTATCGGCAAGGAAAGAAAAGGAATTCCAGGGGGCATTGCCGGAGCTCTTGGAATTGTTGGTCCCTGCCTTTTTATAATTACTTTTATTGCGGCATTTTTAAGCAATTTTCAGGACAATCCAATAGTCAGAAATGCATTTGCAGGAATCGCAGTGTGCGTTTCAGCACTTATACTAAACTCTGTAATCGGACTCTGGAAAAAGGGAGTTGTGGACAAGACAGGAATTGCAGTATTTGCAATGGTATTCATGGGGATGATGGCAACAGGTTTGTCACCCATAGTTCTTATAGTTGCTTCCGCTATTTTTGGTATTGTTTCCAGAAAGGTGGCAGGAGGTGCTATTAGATGATTTATGCGAAATTATTCTATGAGTTTTTAAAGATAGGATTCTTCACAATCGGAGGAGGAATGGCTACCATTCCATTTCTTCAGGACCTATCAGAATCAACAGGCTGGTATTCAATATCATTTATTGCAGACATGGTTGCAATATCAGAGTCAACTCCTGGTCCAATAGGCATAAATATGGCTACCTATGTTGGATATAACGTAGCAGGAATATTAGGAGGGGTACTGGCTACTCTGGGACTTCTTGTTCCGTCCATCATAATTGTTTCAATCGTATCAGGATATCTGGAAAAATTCAGAAAGAGTTCAGTTGTTGAGAATGTATTCTATGGACTTAGGCCTGCAGTAACAGGACTTATTGCAGCAGCAGGGGTTGAAATAGTGAGAATAGCGGTACTCAATACTGAACTATACGAGACCACCAATGTAATTGGTGATTTGTTTGATTGGAGGAAAGTGCTGTATTTCGGAATCATTTTTTATCTTATTAGAAGATTCAAGAAGCATCCGGTAGCTTACATAGCATTGTCAGCAGTTATTGGAATAGCATTTGGATTTGCAAATTAGAATTAAGGATGAAGCATTCCTTTAAGGAGAGCTTCATCCTTTGTGTTTATAGGACTGAAAATCTTAATCTTAATTGTGCCATAACTGTATTTGACAGTAGCGGATTAAAGTAGTATTATTTAGATAGACCACATGGTCAAGACCAGCAGGTCTATAAAGAGTGAAAGGAGTCAAATCATGGAGTCCAAAAGTTTTGAAAGAAGAGATCAACTTATAGAAGCCGCTTTGGATGAGTTTTCTGAAAACTCCTATGATGAAGCTTCTCTTAATAATATAATTAAGAATACCGGCATAAGCAAAGGCACTTTCTACTATCACTTAAAAAATAAGGAAGCCCTATATTTGTATCTGTTGAAGCATTCAGCGGCTGCAAAGTGGGAATATATTGAAAAAAGATCAAATGAGATAGACCAGTCTGATATTGGGACAGATATATTTTCAATCTTTATGTTTAAGGCAAGATTGGGAGCTGAATTTGGAAAACTTTATCCCAAATATCATCGATTAGGCATTATGTTCTCGAAGGAAAAGAACAATGAGATCTACAATAAGGCATTTGAAGTGCTGGGAACAGATTCTGATAGTATTCTTAGAAAAATGATAGAAAAGGCCATAGAAAATGGAGACTTAAGAAAGGATTTACCAAAGGAATTTGTCATAAATATAGTTAGTTATCTTTTCAATCACTATACAGATGTTTTTCAGCAGGATGAAGACCTGACTCTGGAAAAGATGATTTATAATATTGATAACTATGTTGAGTTTATGAAGAACGGAATAGGCAGCAAAAAATAAAAAAGGAAGGAGAGTATGATTTTAGTCTAGGACTATTTCATACAAGAGAGCCATGAAAATGAAACTGGTAGTCGCATTGGTTGTATTTACAGCCGTGGCAGCGGGAATATTTTATTTCTTGACAACAGGTAACATTGGAACAAGGTACAACACAGCCCAGGTAGAAAAGGGAGAAGTGGGGAAATTTGTCCAGGAGACTGGAAGAGTAAGCTCCAAAAACATTAGAAAATTCTACGGTAGCAGTGCCAATAAAGTAGAATCTTTGAATGTCCAGCTGGGGGATCACGTAAATAGTGGACAGCTGTTGATTAGCTACGAAGACAATTTGGATATTGAGATTCAAAAGGTAAGGAAGCAAATAGAAGCCCTTGAGGCTACATATTCTGATGCAGCGTCGGGGACAGATATTGAAAGAATAAACAGCGCCAAAATTGAAATAGCAAGAATTAATGGAAATATTGAGCTTGCGACAAAAAATAAGGACAGGATTGAGGAGCTTTACAATAACGGAGCAGTATCCCTGGTGGAGCTGGAGCAGGCTCAGAATAATTTGGCACAGCTTCAAAGCAGTCTGGCGGTTGCACAGAACAACTATAATCAATTGATTAAAGGAGTTTCAGGAAGTACGAGAAAGAGATACGAAGCAGAAATAGATGTTCTGCTTCTGACACTTGAATCCCTTGAGAAAAGCAGGGAAAATTCCATGATTTATTCAGACATTGATGGTATAGTCACAGAACTGAATACCTTTATTGGAGATGTTCCCATGGCAGGTTCAATGATTCTGGAGATACAGGATCCGTCAGCAAAGGTCGTGCTAATTGATTTCATGGTTGAAGATGCTCTCCTGATCAAGCCAGATATGAGGGCTTTGATAATCGATCAGAACCTTGGAATAGACATTGATAATCTAAAGGTTGGTAGAGTATATCCAAAGGCATTCATTACCATGTCAG
The DNA here is from genome assembly GCF_049310905.1 of Gudongella sp. DL1XJH-153. Lineage (NCBI taxonomy): Bacteria > Bacillati > Bacillota > Tissierellia > Tissierellales > Tissierellaceae > Gudongella > Gudongella sp. DL1XJH-153. The sequence continues at coordinate 39,809 of NZ_JBMEMN010000019.1, read as the reverse complement.
AGTTGGGAGTTGAAGAAAATAGACAGACAGTGGAGATTGAACTTCCGGGTAATACTGAAGACTTGCCCTATGGAGTAGAGTTGGAGACAAGGATAATTGTTGATGAATCTGAAGAAGCCCTACTGATTCCTAAAGAAGCGGTATATTCAAGGAATGGCAATAGTTATGTCGAGATTCTGCAGGACGGAGAATCGGTTGAAAGGGAAATCGTAACAGGGATTGAGGATGGGAATAGCATTGAGATAATGGAAGGATTGGCTGAAGGGGAAAGTGTAATTCTTAATTACAGGGAAGATTAGAGGACTTGGTCCTAATGAAAGAAGGGATAGGATGATTAAGGTCAAGAACCTTTTCCACTCATACAGCAATGATGAAAAATATGCAGTCAAAGATATTAGCTTTCAGGTGGAAAAGGGAGAAATATTTGGTTTCCTTGGACCTTCTGGAGCAGGTAAATCCACAACCCAGAATATACTTGTGGGTCTGCTTCAGCTACAAGACGGAGAGGTCGAGGTGGCTGGATACGATGTCAAGCAAATAAAGAATAAGATGTTCAACAAGATAGGTATGTCCTTTGAACAATCGAATGTTTACAACAAGATGTCAGGGTTGGAGAACCTTGAGTTCTACGGTAAGCTTTTTGATGTGGAGACAAGGGACCCAATGGACCTGATCAGAATGGTGGGGCTTGATGGTAAGGAAAAAATAAAAGCCGGGGAGTATTCAAAGGGTATGAAGCACAGGCTGACATTTGCCAGATCAATGATAAACAATCCTGAGATATGGTTTCTGGACGAGCCTACCACTGGACTTGACCCTGCCATAGCATCAAACATAAAAGATATCATAAAGGAGCAGAATGAGAAGGGAGTTACTGTATTTCTCACAACCCACAACATGTATATTGCAGATGAGCTGTGCGACAGGGTTGCATTTATTGTGGACGGGAAAATAAGACTTATAGATTCACCCAAGCAACTTAAGCTTAAGTACGGTGAAAAGTTGGTGGAGGTTGAGTACTACAAGGATGGCGAACTGCTTAAGGAAAGCTATTCCACTGTGGTTGAAGAGGAAAAGAACAAGCTGATAGAAGTCATAAGGAGCAATGATATTCAGACCATGCATACCAAGGAAGCAACCCTTGAGGAGATATTCATCAAGGTAACGGGAAGGGGTCTGGTCTAAATGAAGCTATGGTATAGTTTTATTAAGGAGTTGAAGCTGTCATCAAAAAGCTGGTATTTCTATATTGAGCTTGGCATGGCCATTGTCCTTCTTCTGGTACTCCTCTTTGTTGTACCTGAGAATTTCGACAGCAAGGGTAAGGAGTACATTTACCTGGACCTACCAAATGTTGTCAGGGAAAGGCTAAAAGACAACCTGCTTGAAGAGGATTTGGATGAGATGTCTCAGCTGGTTGAGGTTGAGGCAAACGACACAATATATGTAGCAGAAATGTATGAAACAGAGGAATCAGAAATATATCTTCTCAACAGCATGGAAGCATTGAATGCATTCTCAAATTCAGAAAGGGTACCTGCTGTGCATGTACGGGTGAACGAGAATAATCAAGTTGTTCAAACCTACTACCTGCAGGGTTATGAAACCCAGAAGCTTAAGAATCTACTTTTGGTTTTCCAGAACAGCAAGGCAGGGCATGATGTAATTGAGAATTACACCGACGATATTATTGTAAGGTCAATCTATCAGGATGCTGAACCTCTAAGCGACAGGGAGAACGTCATACCAGTCTTCCTTACCTTTAACGGAAGCCTGATGAGTCTTTTCATAATTGCAGCATATATTTTCCTGGACAAGGATGAGGGAATAATAAAGGCATATGCCGTTACAGCATCTTCAGTATGGCATTACCTGCTAAGCAAGATTGGCGTTATAATCATTACATCCATTGCAACAACCTTGATTGTCACCGTACCAATAATGGGTCTGCAGCCAAATTATCCGGTCATGCTACTGTTTCTGGTCACCTCAGGATTCTTCGCAGCTTCACTGGGACTTTTTCTAACAAGCTACTACAAGGATATTGTGCAGGCATTTGGAGCCCTTTACATTGTAATAGTAATACTGATAATGCCAAACATATCCTACTTTACACCAAGCTGGGATCCCGATTGGGTCAAGATAATTCCAAGCTACGTGATGCTTCAGAGCTTCAAGGAAATAATATCAGTAAACGGGAACATGTCATATGTTATGGTCGCTTCCCTGGGTTTTGCGGTTTTGGGAATAGATATTTTTATCCTAGCGAATTACAGATTCAAGAAGACCCTGACTCTGTGAAGGAGTGTTATAAATGATCAGGAAAATACTTTTAATATTTCAAAGGGACTTGAAAACCAGCGTAAGGAACTTTATAACACTATATATAATCGTTGTACCGGTTATTTTTGCTGTAATGATCAATGTATTCTCCCCAGGAATCAATGACACCACAGTTGAGATTGTGCTTCTCGAGGGAGAGAATCCACAGCAGGAGGAATACTTCAGCCAATTTGCAAAGGTAGAGGTGCTTGAAACTGTTGAAGACATTGAGAAAAGGGTTATAAAAAGAGACAATATAATCGGGGTCCTTCCAGACCAGGGTGATGAGTACTTCATCCTGAGACAGGGGAACGAACCTGACTATATTGTAGATTATGTAAAAAACCTAACTGCCTTTGACCATTACGATATCGGGATTGAGGACACCACAGCTGAGATAGTGGATTATGGAAGGGATATACCACCTTTAAAGAAGCTCATGGTAAATGTTGCCATAATATTTACATCCATACTTGGTGGAATGATAATTGCCCTAAATATTGTGGAGGAAAAAACCGATAACACAATAAGTGCAATTAACCTATCGCCTGTATCCAGACTTGGGTTTATTGCTGGAAAAAGCCTGATAGGAGTATTTATACCGATTGTAGGTGCATTTTTACTCCTCTTTATTACTGGATTCAGGGACATAAACTACTTCCACGCATTTCTTATGGTTGCAACCACTTGTCTGATAAGCGTGCTTGTAGGCTTCATTGAGGGAGTCAATAACGACGATGTAATGACAGCAGCAGGTAATATGAAATTACTGTTTCTACCTCTTTTTGGTAGTATTGCAGGGGTTGAGCTTCTTGCTGACAAATGGCAACCTCTCTTCTATTGGGTGCCATTCTACTGGGCATACAAGGGGAATAATCTGGTGCTGTCAAATAGCGGATCCTTGCTCGACATAATCAGATATTCGGGGATTGTCCTTGGTATTAGTGTTGTAGTATTCATATTATTGGCACCAAGAATTAGAAAAGGCCTGGAATAACCGGTTCTGCATAAATAGTAAACTGGTTAATTATAAAGGGAGGTGTTCTTATGATAGTATGGGGTATTTTGGCAGTTGTTTATGCTGCAGCAGTTGTAGTGATAGCTGTTGTAAAGCCTGAAAAGATTTGGAACATGAAAAAGATTGAGCTTTTCAAGAAGGTACTGGGAGATAGGGGTACAGAAATATTTTTCTATATTTGGGCACTTATATTCCTGGTACTTGGGATCTGGCTCATAACAAGATAAGAAGCACAAAAAAGCTCTCCAAACGGAGAGCTTTTAATATCTTGTCTTAAGTATTTCCTTTTCAATTTCCAACAATTCTTTCCTTGTGTTTTCACTTAACTTTGAATACAAATCAGTCCTGGCCTCTGCAGCCTTGGCTTTCTTATCCAGGTTCTTTTCTTTTGGGAATAGGGAAGCCCATTGAATTTTTTTGCCATCCTGGTACAAATCATAGTCAATTATTCTTCTACCGTCCTCCAGATATTCCATTCCAAATAGAATCTTCTTGATTTCAGCTGGAGAATAGAATGTAAGTAGACGGATGCTGTAGACATCAATAAACAAAAGGGCTCTCGGTTGATCCTTGGACCAGGATTCACCTGTTAAAAGACCTAACTGAAGAGAATCAAGAACAGTCAGCAATCTTTTATAATGTAGCTCATAGGCACCAAAACTGTCATAAATTCGAATCTCCAGACTAGACCATCCTTTGGAACCAACACCAAGGTTCAAGTACTTGATCGAGTGTCTCCTAAGCACCTGTTTAATTTTAAAATAATCCTCATCAAGTCGAATAAACTTAGGATGCAGGTCATCAGCGGTCATTGACTTGTAGAGAGGCTTGTCGGTTATACCGATTATTGTCCTGTCTTCAAATCCATTATCGCTGCAATCATCGTAAGAAGCAAGCTCACCGCCTAAATCGTCCTTTACTTTGTTTGCTACCTCCTGAAGATTACCTGCAGATCGCATAATCAATGCCTGAGGACCCGACCTTAGGGTCTCAACCAATCCGCTGCGAATCGAAGAACGGAGCCTGCAGGCAAGTACAAGTGGATCCACAAATACCACCAAGGCATCGGTTTTTGTATACTTGGTCTTTTCCTCATTATCATAGCGAATAAGGAAGACAATAGTATGATTTTCATCACTCTCTTTCATCACTGTTTCCATTTCAACAACAATCGCTCCAAATTCATCTTCAAGGAAATCAATAAGTTCACTTTTTCTAGATGTAGTTATCAGTAATGACCTGGGGCCACTTCTTACCAGTGATACCATACAACCATCCCCTTCTTGGAATTATAGATTCGTTTTTCGCCTCTTTAGTCTTTCGTTGTCCGTACCAGCTGGGTATTTTAATTTCACTATATCCAGAGTTCCCACATCAATCAGATGAATAGCTGAAATACCGTTAAGATAAACTTTATCACCAATGGATTGGCTTTCGATTGAAAGATCATGACCAAAAAGATAAATATCTGCTTCAATATCTGACAAGTGATCAGAATAATGACTAATAGCAAATGCCTTGTCATCAATCTGGAGTAGCTTCTTATCCTCAATGACATGAATTCTTCCTGCATGCTTTTTAACAAATTCAAGATTGTCATGGTTTCCCAACGAAAGGTACAGTTCCTTGGCAGAAGACGAGTTTAGAATCCTTAACATCTTCCTAGCCTCATGTTTGTATCTGTTCAGGTAACTGGGATGCATATGCAACTTTATATCGTCAGCAATATCTCCGGTATGGACAATGTAATCAGGTTTAAGAACCTTGATTATTCTTTTGATCTCCGGATACAGAGTGCTGGGAGTGTCTGAAATATGCAATAGCCTCAATCTATCTGAATCTGTGAGTTCAACTTCAATATGAACTCTACCCAGTATGGAATTTATTATTCTTCGAACACTAGCCATAAAAACACCTCTATATAATTATACATTAAAACATAAGATTAATACCATATTTTGCTTGAAAACAATATTGTTTATGATATCCATTAAAAAATATTCAGAATATATCGAATACTTTAGTGTATTTACGAGCAAATGTTAATGTGATATGATGAAAATAGTGGAGAATATTTAACAATTACATAATAATATTGTCAAGAAAAATACAATACAAATGAAAGGGAGTTATGCAATGAGTAAACCAATTATGTCAGCACATTTTGAATCAAGGAAGCCTTCAGATGTTAGATTAGCTCAAATGAAGTACGACGAGAGAGAAAAGAAACCCGAAGCAGTAATCAATGTTGGAATCGGAAATGTATCTTTACCAACCAATCCAGCAATGATGAAGAGGTTATTTAACCTGGATGCTCCGGAAAGTCCATTTTCAAAAGGTGTTATAAGATATTCAGGAACAGCAGGAACTCCGGAGGCTCAGGATGCCTTTAAAAACATACTTAAGAGTGAAGGATTTGATACCAGCAAGCTGAATGTTCAGGTAACAGATGGTGGATCATCTGGAATGGAGCTTGTAATACTTGGAGTTTGCGGACCAGCTGGAGAAAATGAAAGACCACTTATGATGATTGACCCAGCATACACCAATTATTTGTCATTTGCTCAAAGAGTTGGTAGAAAGACAGTTACAATCAAGCGTCACATGGGAGAAGATGGCAAGTTTAATCTACCGGAAATGTCAGATATCGAAGAAATGATAGTTGAGAATAACCCAGGCGGATTATTGGTAATCCCATATGACAACCCGACAGGACAGCTTTATGATCATGAAACACTGGTAGATCTTGCCAAATTATGTGTAAAGCATAACATGTGGTTAATCGGTGACGAAGCTTACAGAGAACTTTATTATAGAGAAGACAAGGATCTGATAAGTGTATGGGCATTGACAGAAGAAGAGGTACCAGGAATCGTAGGCAGAAGAATAAGCATTGAGACTGCTTCAAAGGTTTGGAATGCATGTGGTTTGAGAATCGGTGCAGTTATTTCAGACAATGCTGAGTTCAGCAAGAAATCAATCGCTGAATACACTGCAAATCTATGTGCAAATGTAATCGGTCAGTATATCTTCGGAGCACTTGCACACGAAAGCAAGGAAGACATCCTTGGATGGTGCAAGGAGCAAAGAGACTACTACAAGGATATGATTGTCAAGGTAAGAAATGGTCTTCTTGAGAAGGAACCTGGTCTTATCGTATCAAGTCCGGATGCATCAATCTATTCAGTAATAGATGTAAGAAACGTTGTAAAACCAGGATTTGATTCAATTGACTTCGTCCTGTATTGTGCAGGGGAAGGATTAGTTGAACTTGACGGAGTGGAGACTACACTGCTTGTTGCTCCAATGAAAGGTTTCTATGATGTTAAGGATTCATCAGAGAATCCAGGAACAACTCAGTTCAGGATCTCCTTTGTTGAATCACCAGAGAACATGGCAAAGGTTCCAGGGTTGTTTGTGGAACTTCTAAGAAAATTCGAAGCCCAAAGATAAAAAATGTAATTTTAGTCTACCTGATCAATCAGGTAGACTGTTTTTTTTGACTAGAAGGTGTAAAGGATATATTATAGCCAATGCTCCTCCCATAACTGATATAAGGATAACTGGCACATGATTTACAAGATATCCTGACACCAGCAGGGAAATTGGCAGGACAATCTTAACCAGACTCATGGTAAGACCAAATACAACACCTCTTAGATTCGAAGGGATCTCATCCTGCATTATCGTTATTATTGGAATATCAACATATGATATGGCAATACCCATCAATATGCTTAATGCTGAAAAATATAGTCCATACATCAGTATTCCAGAGCTTTCAACCAGTAGAGGAAAGCCAACAATTGAAGCCAGCAATGACAGCAAGCAGGTTGCAAAGATCAATATTCTTGAGTATGAGTTTCGCACCAGAACTTTTTCAATTGTAAGTGTACCGATTATCAGACCAATTGGAAACATGGCGTTGATAAGTCCAAATAGCTCAGGTGGAAGCTTCAACAGCTCGTTTATGATATATGGCATAGGTACATTCACTGAAAACCCAAGAAGAAAATTCAGTATTACAAACAGCATAAAGACCTCTTTTAAAACCTTGGAATGAAGCATGTACTTTGCACCTCTAGCCATATGAGGAACAAATGGCGGATTGCTATCCTTTGCCTGGTCAGAATGAAACTCATAGTTGATAAAAATTTCTGAAACAGCTGATGCGAAAAATGAAACACAGTTTATCAGTATGAATAATTGAATATCAATAACAGCAAACATCACACCACCAAGGGCAGGACCTAGAATGGATGTTGAGGAATCAATCAGTTTGCCGATTGAGTTCAGCTTAAGACGCTTTCCTGGTTTTACCAGATTTGGCTTTGCTGCTTCAAATGCGATGTTGAATATGCTGGAAAAAATGCTAAGAAGTATTGTTGTCAGGTATATTGTAGTTAGATTCAAACCTCCAGATAAGCTGATTCTATAAAGTCCAAGGAACAAGACCCCATTGGCAAGGTCCATACCAACAATTAGATTTCTTTTGGAGATCTTATCTGCAAGAACTCCAGCTATTGGGCTCATAATAATCATTGGAAGAATATGAAGCATAATTGTGGTTGCATAATTAAGTGCCGAACCAGTCAGATTAAGAACATAAAGCCCTATTGCAAAGCTGTAGATTGAGGATGCAAACATCGAAACTGATTTTCCTGTAGAGAAAAGTACAATATTTTTAAGTTCCCCTTTTTCAATATATTTTGTTGCCAGCTCACTCATATAAATTCTCCTTTCCTAGCTATATGGAAAGTATAATATATGGTGTAAACCCGACCACAATAGGGAATTTATAATAAATTCTGCAAAAAAAATAGTAAAGCATGGTGTTAACCCCATGCTTTATGGTTTCATTTTCAGTCTACCGATGTAAAGATAGTTATAAATCTTCTCGCCTTTAACAAAGAAACTTTCCTTTGGTCCTCCTTCAGAAATAGGAGATGTTTCATGCTCGCTAAGCTGTTTAAATCCTAGACCTTGAATATGAGATTTAAGTTCATCCTTAATAAACCATTTTCTACTAGAATCTGGAATCATTGTATTAAGAGCAAAATTTTTGAATACCAGATATTGTCCATGGAGTATTGCATCTTCCTTGAGAAGTGGAATCAAGGAATCAAGCAGGAAATCACTATTGTCAAAAGCAAAGTTGGAGCTTCCCGTCGCATCTACGAGAGTATCAACGGTTTTAGGTCTAAGAGGTATTCTTCTGAAGTCACAACAAAGGTAGAGTATTCTTTTATCACCAACCACATCAGCCAAAGATTTTTTCAACCATCTGTGAGCGTTGGGATTGTAATCTACAGCAATGTAGATTGACTGCTTGGGAAACAGGTCGAGCATGTTTCTTAGGAAGAATCCTCTTCCGGAGCCCAGTTCAAGGATTATTCCATTTTCCGATTTGGGGAAATGGTAGTTGTTTCTTGCCCATTGAAGCGACAAATGAAGATTCTTAAGATAATCTATGTGTGTAGTCTGAACATAATCCTCAACAAAGGAATCATCAAAATCAGCACAAGAATCGGGGTCAAGAAAATCCTTTCCAAATAGTATTCCATCCTTGATCTGTAGAGTTTCTGAACAGGAACATTTAAGCTCCCCTGTAATAATCTCTCCATTTTCAATGTGACCTTCTGATAGAACATATGAGCTCTGGCATTTGCTGCAGTAAAGAAGAGGCAGCACGCTCAATGGTACTCCGGCCTTATCCTGCTTGCGAATAGACTTATCAGGCATTGAGTCGACAGTTGCCTGAAGCTTGCTCTTCATATCCTGGAGTCTTTCCAATTCAGCATCTATCCATTTCATTTTGTTCTCAAAAAATGCTCTATAGGTTTCTCTTCTACTGTATCCAGTATGTCTCCCAATTCTTTCAAAGATTATCAGGGTCTGAATTTCTGCAAGGGAAAATCCAATTTGCTTAAGAGCAATTATTGAGTTGTAATCATCTTGACAATTCTTGTCGAATTCATAGAAGGAGCCTTTCTTATCAGGCGTTAATAATGAAAGATCCATATAATGTCTGATGGTATCAATAGTGGTTTTGTTTTCAATTGCAAATTCACCTATTTTCACATAAATCACTCCTGACATCTACTATTGATTTGATTATATCAATATTTCAATGCTAATACATACTTTATTCAAAAAAATGAAAGTATTTCGATTATCATGAATTTATGGGAAAAATTTCATTTTTATGTGATAAACAATAAATAATATAAAAAATAAGGGTATAAACACATTGAGGGGTCAAAGGAGACGGACTATTGATTAGTTGTACAATGGAGGTGTTTTCAATGTCAGAGCTTAATAAGAGTTATGAGATGGTGTTTAGAAAAATGATCATGGAAACAGAAGAAATATATTCCTTTATCTTTGAGAAACCAGCAGATCTCAATTGGAAACCAGGTCAACACGGTATTTTTAGGAACTTGGAGTGCAAAGTAGAGGGGGACAAGAATTACAGAATATTTAGCTTTGCATCCATCGTGGAAGAAGATTTTGTAATGTTTTCAACAAGAATTACAGATGAATCAACTGACTGCAAGCGGAAGCTTCTGGAGCTGAAGCCCGGAGACAAGATGACTGCGGAGGATCCACAGGGGCGTTTCAGGATTAAGGACTTTAACAAGCCGATATGTTTATTGGCAGGGGGAATTGGAATAACTCCAATAAGAGCACTTCTTCAGGACATGGACTTCAATTGTATAAACCCTGTTGATCTAAGGGTTCTTTATTCGGATGACAGAGGAGCATTTGCTTACGAAGATACTTTGAAATGGCTGAATAAAAAGTACGACGGACTCCATTTAAAGCTTATTTCAGACAGAAATGAGTTTATGGAGGAGATTGAATCATTTGCCAATGATATGGGAAACAATTCAGACTACTTGATATCAGGTACTCCAGGAATGAATAAGGCTATAACCGGGAAGCTGTTGAGTCTAGGAGTAGAGAAGGAAAATATTAAAACAGATAACTTTATTGGTTATGAATAAGACATAATTTTGGGAGGATAACATGTTGCAGAGAATAATACTTAAATTCAGGAAAAGCGTATGGATATATCCGGCTATAATAAGCTCATTGTCATTTATAGGAGCTGTAGTAATAGGTATGTCTGATTCTGGAAGGTTCATAGCTTTTTATAAATTTGTACCTGTATTATTTATGACCAGCACAGGACTCTCTAAAGATATATTAGGAGTAATAGCAGCTTCACTTATAACCATGACTACCTTTACATTCTCCACAACAATGATTGTACTTACAACATACTCAGCACAATTTGGACCGAGAACGGTTGAAAATTTTCTGTCTGATGATGACACCATGAAAACAACTGGAGTCTTTATGGGAGGATTTATATATTCAATTGTAACTATGTTGTTTATGAGAAATGCTATTGGGGAACAACTTGTTGTTTCTGCAACTATAGGTATTGTATATGCAATTGTATGCTTGATTCAGTTCACTATGTATATTCAACATGTTGGATCATATATTCAGACTAATAATCTAATCAACAGACTTCAACGGGATGCAGAGAAAAAAATAGACGAATATAAAGCTCTTCTTGAAAAGGGCAAGCTGGTTGATGAATCAACTTGGGGAAGAGAAGATATGATTATAAGAATAAAAAGTAAAGAGGAGGGTTATATTCAGCTTATTGATCATAATGAGATATACAGAACAGTACAAGACATAAAAGGAATATTGTTACTTGAAAAGCTTAACGGCCAGTTTGTAACTAATGAATCAGTGTTATTTTCAATTTTCTTTGAGGAGGAGGTTAAAATTGATGAAGAGTCCATAGATAAACTTCTTGACTGTTTAACAATTGGAAAACAAAAATCAGAAATGCAGGATTTTAATTTTACAATACAGAAGATAGTCGAAATAGCCTTAAGAGCAATATCTACCGGGATTAATGATCCCAATACAGCAAGCCATTGCCTTAGGATAATGGGGGTTTTGATGGGTAAAATTGCTCGTCTTGAAGGTGGTTATCTTATGTATAGGGATGATAAAGAGTATCCAAAGGTAGCTTTTGAGGTATTTGATTTTTCAAGGCAGCTTAATTCATCATACCACCAGATCATCCATTACGGTAAAGAGGATGTTTCTGTTATGAAGGCTTTGTTAAAGTCAATGCGATTTACTGCTGAGAAGGCATCATCAAAAAACAAGGCAGCTATAGACGACTATCTCCAATATATTTGGAATGAACTTGAAAAAACACATGGCAAGGGCTATGATCTAAACATTTTGGAGAAAGAGAAGAATGAAATTATTGATATTGTAACAGAGTAATATTTAAAATGATTATATAGACTTGTAAAATTAGCATTTACGGAGTATTATTAATTTAAGGAGTTAACAAGTGAAAGGAGTGAATTGAATGAATTTTGATGGTAAGCAAATATTATCAACTTTTGTAAAGATGGAGGAAGAAGTTTCAAAATATTATGCTGAAATGGCAAAAATCGCACCTGATGAGAAGTCAAAAGCACTTTTTGAAAGATTGTCATTGGAAGAGGACAAGCATAATAAGATGTATTCCAAGTTGCTTGAAAAACACGGTGGAGATATGAACAGAGAATTCTCAGAGGAGGAGATAGAGTACACCAAGTCACTGATTGATGAAAATATCAATCAAAAACACGAGTTCGACAAGGAAAAGAAATTCTCGGATTCATTGGAGATGGCGGAAAGAATGGAGAAAGACGGTATTTTGTTCGTTCATCAGATGATGGAGATGTATCCCGATATTGCTCAGAAGGAAATGAAAGTAATACTTAGGGAAGAGAAGCTTCATCTACAGCAGGTAAGAGAAAGAATGAACTTTGGTACTCTTAGATCTTTGGGACTGTAGAGAACAATCTAAATATGTTATTTAATTGCTAAATGCAAAAAACGTGTTGGAGAATTTCTGACACGTTTTTTGTTGTAAATTACTCCATTGCTTATTTTATGCATTTCGAGGGTATCAAATCCTTAGAAGCAGAGGGGAGATTGATGTAATTGGAAAATGATGCAAGTATAGTCGGAAAATTAATATTGATTCTAGTACTTACAATGGTGAACGCCTTTTTTGCTGCATCTGAGATGGCAATGGTATCTGTTGACAGAATAAAACTATCAAGAAAGGCAGATGCCGGTGACAAAAAAGCCAGGATGCTTGTGGATATTCTCAAGGAACCGTCTAGATTTCTCTCCACCATACAGGTTGGTATAACACTAGCAGGTTTCTTTTCATCTGCATCGGCTGCTGTGAGCATATCAGCAAGGCTGGGAGATACTCTTGACAGACTCAGCGTTCCTTTTGGCCAGAATATAGCATTTATATCTATAACCCTTGTCTTGTCATATATAATGCTGGTTTTTGGAGAGCTGGTACCTAAGAGGATTGCTTTAAGATCCGCAGAAAGGTTTGCCATGTTTGCCGTTAAGCCGATCAGCTTGGTTGCAAAGCTAATGCGACCATTTGTTTCATTTTTGTCCGTGTCTACAAATACAGTTTTGAGAATCATAGGTATAAGTAAGGAGGGCGTTGAGGAGAAGGTAACGCTTGAAGAGATTGGGTCCATGGTTGAAGTTGGTCACGAGCAGGGGTTTATCAATCCGGTGGAACGTGAAATGATTCGTAGTGTAATAACCTTCGATGACAAACTGGCAGAAGAAATAATGACTGCAAGGACTGAAGTGTTTGCAATTGATGTCGATGATCCACCTGAAGAATATATAGATGAGTTTTTAAGGCTCAAGCACTCGAGGGTACCTGTTTTTGAGGAAGATATAGACAATATAATCGGAATCCTCTACCTTAAGGATTATTTATTGGAAGCCTACAACAAAGGATTCAGCAATGTAGATGTAAGGGAGATTTTAAGGCCAGCATATTTTGTTTCTGAACGAAAGAACATAAATGATTTGTTTATGGAGTTAAAAACAACCAGAAAGCATATAGCTATTCTTATTGATGAATACGGGGGATTTTCTGGTCTTGTTACAATGGAGGACCTTATTGAGGAAATAGTGGGCGATATTGACGATGAATATGATCAGGACGATCCTGATGTTAGAGTAATTGAGGAAAACTTGTTTATGGCAAGGGGATCGGTTTCAATCAAGGAATTCAACAGTAGAATAGGGCTGGAACTGGATGAAAAAGACGAGGATTACGATACTTTGGGAGGATTTCTTATCGATCAGCTGGGATATATTCCAGATGATGGCGAAACTCCTGAGGTTGTAGTTAGTGGAGCCATATTTAGGATCCAGCTGATAGAGGAGAAGAGGATTAGAACAGTCATAATACAAAAGATATGATTCAAAAAGTCTCAATCAAAAGAAGATTGAGTCATTGGGCAAGGGGCTTTTGATGGACTTAAGCTGATTATTGCTGTAAAATAGAACAAAAGAGAACAACACTGACATGAGAGGATAGGATTGTATGTTGAGAATTGCTGGGATAAGGCTGAGTCTTGATCAGGATGAGTCTACCATAGCTTCAGAAATAGCAAAAAAACTTAAGATCAGGGAAACGGATATAGTATCCTGGAAAATTTGGAAAAAATCAGTGGATGCCAGGAGAAAAAACAATATTACCTTTGTGTACTCAATAGATTTCAATGCAGTAAATGAAAGGGAGATTCTGAAGCGTCACGGTAAGAAAGGCGTATCTCAAGCAACTGCCGAGGATAGGCAATACCTGAGAAAAGAAAATATTAATGGAGCCAGACCAGTTATTGTAGGTACGGGACCTTCGGGACTGTTTGCAGGAATGGTTCTAGCCGAGATGGGCTATAGTCCAATCCTTCTAGAGAGAGGCAAGAAGGTTGAAGAAAGGGTTAAGGATGTTAGGGAGTTCTGGAATACGGGAGTTCTAAACACAGAATCCAATGTTCAGTTTGGAGAAGGTGGAGCAGGAACATTTTCGGATGGAAAGCTTACAACCATGACAAATGATCCCAGATCAAGAAAGGTTTTGGAGTATTTCGTCGAGGCGGGTGCCCCTGAGGATATCTTGTATGTAAACAAGCCACACATAGGAACAGACATACTTAGAAGAGTTGTTATAAATTTAAGGAAGAAGATTATTTCTCTGGGAGGAGAGGTAAGATTCCAGTCAAAAATGACAGGTTTGGAGATTAGGGACGGAAAAATTGTGGCTGTAATTGTAAACAACCAGGACAGTATAGTCACAGACAAAGTGGTACTGGCCCTGGGTCATAGTGCAAGGGATACATTTGAATTGCTGTATGACAAAGGATTAAATATTCAACAAAAGAGCTTTTCCATAGGCGTAAGGATCGAGCATCCTCAGAAATTGGTAGACCTGGCACAATATGGTCAGAGCCATGGGCATCCCAGACTGGGAGCCGCTGATTACAAGCTGGCAGGCCATTTTGATGGAGGCCGTTCAGCATATACCTTCTGTATGTGTCCGGGGGGGACAGTAGTTGCAGCAGCATCAGAAGAGGGGATGCTTGTCACCAATGGAATGAGTGAGCATGCAAGGAACAGACAAAATGCCAATGCAGCGCTTTTGGTAAATGTTGGACCAGAAGACTTCAACAGTGACCACCCATTGGCAGGGGTATATTTCCAGAGAGAGTGGGAAAAGAAGGCTTACCAGGAAGGTGGAGGAGGATATCTTGCACCGGCACAAAGAGTAGGTGATTTTTTGGAGGGGAGACCATCCTCCGATTTCGGAAGTGTATCACCCAGTTATAGACCGGGCGTAAAAATGACGGACTTAAGACTTTGTTTGCCTGAATATGTAACAAGTACCTTAAGAAAAGCGATTCTGGATTTTGACAAGAAACTTAAAGGCTTCGCTGATCCGGATGCTTTGATGACAGGAGTTGAAACCAGAAGCTCATCTCCAATCAGGATAGTTCGGGGAGAAGAGCATCAATCAAATATAAGTGGAATCTATCCAACGGGAGAAGGAGCTGGCTATGCGGGAGGGATAATTTCCGCAGCAGTAGATGGGATCAGAATAGCTGAATCAATTGAGGAAGAAGAGGAGATTGGATAATGGAAGAAAAAAGATTTGCAGTATTAATTGATGCCGATAATGTGTCGTCAAAGTACATCAAGTATATTCTTGATGAGACGGCCAACTATGGTGTGGCAACCTACAAGAGAATATATGGGGATTGGACCAAGCCAAATACAGTTGCATGGAAGGAAGTGCTTCTGGAGAATTCAGTGACACCTGTTCAGCAATACAGTTATACTGTGGGCAAAAATGCAACAGATGCGGCAATGATAATAGATGCCATGGATATTTTATATTCTGGTTATGTTGATGGATATTGCATTGTATCCAGCGACAGTGATTTTACAAAGCTTTCATCAAGACTAAGGGAATCTGGAATGATGGTAATTGGTATGGGAGAGAGAAAAACCCCCAAACCATTTATTGCATCTTGTAATCTGTTCAAGTATCTGGATGTGTTGGCTGAATCTGAAAAGCAGACAATGGGAATGCAGGATTATGGAGAAATTGGTGCAAAGAAAGTCAATGGTCAGCAAAAAAAGAAAGAGCAGAGTAGCGCCTTCGATGAAACTGAGAAGGGTATGACTGATATAAATGTAATAAAATTGGCTATAAAGAAGATGCTCAATGAAGCTGATGCAACGGATCAGAGAATGAATATGGGTGAAATCGGGAATAGACTGGCAAAGAGATATCCAGATTTTGATGTAAGAAATTATGGAGATACAAAGCTATCAAAATTCCTGAAGAAGATGGATTTTCTACAAATTGAAAAGGACAAGGAAGGCGGAACAGCAATGTGGGTGGCATTAAAAAGTGATAATGAGGAAGAAAAGCCCGAAATCACCCAGGAAAAAAGCAAGAGAAGCTATAAAAAAAGAAAGAAAACATAGTAGGAGATAAGCCATGGAAAACAATCAGGATTTTTTAAAGGGGATAGCAAAAATAGGGGTCAAGATCGGAGTCGGACTTCTCATATTATTACTGGTAATAATCTTTAATCAGACTGTTCAAATAGTTAATTTTATGAGTTCAATCAACCCCATGCTTGGAAATATAACACTGGTATTGTTAATCGTACTTTTTGCTTCCTTGCTTCTGATGCCCTTGTTGGGATTTTTAAGGTATAACAAGGGGATGGAACTACCGGAGGATGAGGAGTCTGAAGAGTTTAAGGAATACCTGCAGCGGACCAGAAAGAGTTTGACCAGGAACAAGTACCTTAAGCAAGAGAATTTTGAATTTGACGGCGAGAAGGATTTAAAGGAAGAAATTCTCAGGGCTTATGGAATACTGGATGAAAAAGCAAGAACATCCATAAAGGAGAAATCCACTGGTGTATTCCTGACTACAGCTATTTCCCAAAATGGAGTACTTGATGGTTTCTTTGTACTGGGTGCACTTACCAAAATGGTATGGGAACTGGCAACATTGTACGAAACAAGACCATCACTCAATAGAATGCTTGTCTTGTATGGAAATGTGGCTGCAACTGTTCTTATGGCAAGAGGAGTAGAAGACCTGGATCTGCTTGATGAACAGATTGAACCCCTGGTAGCTTCGATACTGGGTGGAGGAATGGCAACACTGGTACCTGGAGCTGTTACCGTGACAACTATTGTCGTTAATTCAATTACTGAGGGGTCAGTAAACGCACTCTTGACCTTGAGAGTTGGATGCATAACACAAAGATATCTTAGCACACTAACAAAGCCAGACAGGAAAAGTCTTAGAAGAAGTGCAACAATTGAGGCATTATCAATGCTTGGTTCAGTTATGAAGGATAACACAGTGATAATATTGAAGGCTTTTAGCAAAGGTGCAACAAGAGCAGCCAGGAATACAATGAAAAGCACCTTTAAATTCTAGGCAGGAGTGATTAAATGATTGAAAAACTGGAGAAGGAAAAATGGCAGTCTTTAATACCTGAGCTAATGAAGCACACTCCTGAAAACTACTTCAATCTTCTGGGATTGTTAACAAGAAAACCTGTCTATAAGGATATTTATGTCCAAAGAAACGGGAAAGGGACTATTTCAAGCTATCTTTTTCATAGATTATCAGGTACCGTAAAATTTTTCTCTGAAGGGGACTATGATATAGATGAAATGGCGGATTTTATACAAAAACTTCAATTTAATAAGCTGATAGGGCCTCTCACATCTACAAAAATGCTTGAGCAGAAAAACATTTTCAGGGAGAGAAGCCCCCTTACATATCTGTGTGAGCTTGTTTATCCCATTCAAACAGTAAAGACAGACACCTCTGGATTACGAAGACTGGAGATAGATGATCTGAGCCAGGTTGTAGAAATCTATCTTGAAGTATTCAAGTCCTTTGCATCAGAAGAAGTGATGGAAAACAAATTGAAAACAGGTAGAGGGAGAGCGTTTGGGCTTTTTGAAGAAAACAGACTTGTATCTGTAGTTCAAACTGATTTCGAACAGGAGGATAGTGCCCTTATAGTAGGCGTAGCTACAAGACTTAATCAACAGAATCATGGATATGGAACAAAAATATTGAGTTATTCAATTGAACAGTTACAGGCAGAAGGAAAGACTCTGTATCTTGAATACGAATCACCTGATGCTGGAAACCTATACAAAAGGCTTGGATTTAAAGAGTTTGAGACCATAATGGAATACTTGAAACATTAAATAATCTACCTCCATTATCAAATAATGGAGGTTTTGCAATGCACATTGTTAAAGAATTAACTAATATTTCTTAATTATCTGTAAATTCAAACTAGACAAATTACTCCTTTTGTATTATTATAATTATTAAGATGTGAAATACGCGCATCATTAACGTACTAAAGGAGGGAATATTTGATGGAAAACAAACAAAGAGAAAATTGGGGATCCCGAATTGGATTCTTGATGGCAGCGGCCGGTTCAGCGGTAGGTCTAGGTAACATCTGGAGATTTCCGTACATGGCTGGAGAAAACGGTGGTAGTGCATTCATTCTAATTTATTTGGCATTCGCGTTAATAATCGGAATCAGTATCATGATTTCAGAGTTCGCCGTTGGACGTAGAACTGAGCTATCAGCAGTTGGAGCTTACCAATCCATTAATAGAAACTGGACATTTGCAGGAGTTCTTGGAGTGCTAAGTGCATTCTTTATAATGGGCTTCTACCCAGTAGTTGGTGGATGGGCGTTGGCTTATATACTTAAGTCAGTTACAGGTCTTCTTTCAGATCCAGCAGCAATAGGAGATGCTTTCGGAGCGTTTATCACAAATCCTATAGAGCCACTAATATGGATGCTTGTATTCCTGGCTATGAACATTGCTATCGTAGCAAAAGGAATCGCTGGTGGAATAGAGAAGGCTGGTAAGGTACTAATGCCTACACTGTTCGTACTATTGATTCTAATTGCAGCAAGAAGTGTAACACTTCCTGGTGCAGGAGCGGGTCTTGACTTCCTCTTCAAGCCAGATTTCAGTAAGGTTACAGGAGCAACTTACCTTGCAGCACTTGGTCAGGCTTTCTTCTCACTTTCACTTGGTATGGGCTGTATGATCACCTACGGTAGTTACCTTGGCAAGTCAGAGAATCTTCCAAGCAATGCATTGATAGTAACAGTTATGGACACAAGTGTAGCTTTGCTAGCAGGTATTGCAATCTTCCCAGCATTGTTTGCATTTGGCATGGAGCCAGCTGTAGGAGCAGGACTTGTATTCGTAGTTGTACCACAGATATTTGCAGCAATGGGTGGAATAGGAGCTCTATTCTCAGTAATATTCTTCCTTGCACTTGCAGTTGCAGCCTTGACTTCATCAGTATCACTTCTTGAAGTTGTAACAGCATACCTAATAGACCAAAGAGGATGGGAAAGAAAGAAATCAGTTTACACAGCCGGAGGAATCATGGTTGTAACAGGAATTCTTTCATCACTTTCATTGGGACTTATGTCTGGATTCACTTTGTTCGGAGTTGGAATATTCGACTTCTTTGATATTCTTACTGACAAGATATTCCTTGCAATAGGTGGTTTGTTGCTTGCGGTATTCGTTGGTTGGTTTATGGATAAGAAGGATCTTGAAGATGAGATTACAAACGGTGGAACAGTTAAGTTTGGTCTTTTCAATGTTTGGTACAATCTTGTCAAGTATGTAATACCAGTAGCAATAGCAATTGTTGCTGTAATGGGTATTATGTCAATAGAGCAGACTGGACTTATGCTATTCGGTCTTGCAGTTATTGTAGTACTTGCAATATTCTCAAAGAAACTATAATAAGAAAAAAATCAAGCTCATGCTTCCCGTTTGGGAAGCATGAGCTTTTTTTTAATAAATTTTGATTAAGCTACTTGAGTCTTTTCAATCTCATCCAGGAATACTTCCAGAGGTTGATTTCCTACAAATTCAAATTCGTCGTTTATTACAATTTTTGGGACACTTGATACATTGTATTCTTCAGACATATCAAAGAATGTCTGTGCTTCAATCATATCAGCCTGAATATTTGTGTTCTCCAATGCAAGTTTGTGTGCCTTTTGAACTGCTCCTGCACAATGAGGACATGCAAGGGTTACAAATACTTTTATATTTACAGGTTTGTTGATTTTTTCAATCCTTGCTTGGATTTTATCAGATAGTCTTTCAGAATTTCCCGAAACTTCCATAACACTGCTGATAAATGAATTTATCTCATGTCCTGATGGAACTCCGTTGAACTTGATTCTTTTGTAATTTTTGTCCTTATCCAGCAATACGATGCTTGGTGCCATTAGTACGCCAAATTCATTCGCCTTATCTGAGTCCTTATCGATGTCGTGATTCTCCAGGTGTAGCTTTGATGATACAGAAAGGAGCTCTGAAATAAAGTCATTTGTATCTTCACAGGTTTCACAGTCATCTTCTTTGGTGAATAGAGCCACCGTAACATCATCTTTCATTCCCTTGAATATTTCTTCAAGCTGCTTTGCTACTTCTTCATTTAAAAATTTCATAATTACCTCCCAAATTTACTTGTTAATCGTATTCAAATAGTCGTTCACAGCCAAGGCACATTTTGCTCCATCGCCTGCAGACATTATTATCTGCTTGTATGGTATATCTGTAACATCTCCAGCTGCATAAATTCCCTCAACACTTGTCTTGCCATATCTATCCACAATAATCTCATTTCTTTCATTAAGCTCCAGCAAATCAGAAAAAATCTCACTGTTTGGAAGATAGCCTATCTCAACGAATAATCCCGCGCTTTCAATTATCTCTTCTGAGCTTGATTTCTTGTCAAGTACTTTGACACCGGTCATAAACTTTTCACCTTGTATTTCAAGAATCTGAGTCTGAAGCCTTACTTCCACGTTGTCAAGCTTTGAAAGCTGATCAATCAGAATTTGGTCGGCTCTGAATTGTGATCTGTGAATTATGGTCACTTTCTTCACGATTTTCGCCAAGTCTATCGCTGCTTCTACTGCTGAGTTGCCTCCACCGGAGACAATAACTTCCTCGCCTGCAAATAAAGGGCCATCACAAATTGCACAATAGCATACTCCTTTTCCTGAATATTCCTTTTCCCCAGGAACTCCAAGTCTTCTGGGCTTGCTTCCTGTTGCAATAACAACTGAGTAAGTATTGAAGACTAATCCATTTTTTAAAACTATTTCTCTAAGTCTTGAGTCGTTTTTAAGTCCGATTGCTTCCACTTCTTCATATTCCAGAATCGGAACCTTTAACTCATTGACATGGTTTATAAAGTTTTTCATCAGTTCTTCACCTGACAGGGAAACGAATCCAAGGTAGTTTTCAACTGATGATGTGTCCATTACCTGCCCGCCGATGTCCCTGGCAATAATTCCGACATTAAGTCCTTTTCTTTTTGCATAAAGGGCTGTATTAAGACCTGCAGGACCACCGCCGACCACAATCAGATCATAAATCATTTCCTGATCCAGTGTTAATTTTTCTTTGCTCGAGTTGTTGCTTAGGTTTAAATTAACATCCATATTCAAAATGCACCTCCGTTTGTTAGTATATCTTATCAGGCTTCCTATATATTTCAAGGATCAAGTAGTTTTCTTGCCTACAAATGCAATTATACACCAGGGGGGTATACTATGTCAAATGCTAAAAGCCTGCATACATTCCATGGATATATTTAATATACACAGATGATATGCAGGCTCTGTAATCCCTAGAGATTTTTTAAGTAATCCTTTAGTCTTTCCATAGCAAAATTTCTGTCCAAGGTCTTTTCATCTGAATCATTGATAACAGCAACTATATATGAATAGAATGCATCAATAATGTCCTTGTTGTCGAAAGCAAGAGCAATTGGATAAGGTGTGACTTTATACAATATTGCTGTCTTGTCTTTCTTGACTGTTATTTTTACATCATTCAAGAATAGTTTATCAAGAACTATCACACTGTAATTTGGATAAGTTTCAAGCCAATCTATAACATTCTCTAGGTGGATCCTGAATGTATTCCTATCATAATATATTGGCTCCGGTGAAATGTGATTTGATAATTCAATCTGCAAATTACCTTTATCCAGATCTTCCAGCGATGGAAGGGAAAATATTTCGATATACTTGTAGGTCTCAAGGTTGCTTTTCAACAGACTCGTTCTTTTTAGATGTGCCTGGTGCAATTCCTTCGAGTCGAAAAGATCATAAAGGAAACCCATTGGCATGGTCATCGTACTAAGGGTTTGGTGCAGTGCTATTAAATCTCCTGGATTGTCTCCTTGCTTCAGAAGATAGCTTGTCAGTTGTTTTACATCATGAAAACCGAATACATGCATTAATGAATCACACTTGTCGATAAAAGTTATAAGATTTTTTCTGATTGAAGCCACAACATTTTTATCAGTTATGTAAAAATTTATGCTGTTGTGAGAGTTTGTTCTAATTGAATCTGATTTAAGAGCTGCAATATCCCCGGCTACATTGATGGTATTTCCAAAAATACTTTTCATCTCATGAGGATAGTAGTATGTCTGAATCTGACCTGACAGGTAAACAGGAAGCCATCTTTCAATAGATCCCATCATACTTTTGAAGTCTTGATGATAGGGTTGAATGATTTTCAATCTATGACCTTTTGTCAGCGCATCGGATAGCATTTCCATGATCATAAAATAAAAGTCTATATCATCTGTTATCCATTCAAGAGACTCATCGCTGTAGAAATAGACATCCAGAAGTTCTTCAGATTGAGATAGTTGATGAAGAAATCTCTTCATAGCTTCACGTTTTCCCTCAGTACCTACATATACATCCTTAATTTCATAGTCGGGAATATTATGTTTCTCCTGGGTGCGCGAATCAAATCCGGAATTCTGGGTAAAAAACTCAACCTTGTTTATAAAGTCTCTGATAGCTGGAGAATTATCTTTGAAATTGTCATCCTTTAACCATTGAATCAAGTGTGACCTAAGGTATGCATGATCACTTCTATGACTATCTGCAGATAATCCCAAGATTTCTGTAAATTCATCTAAAAGATCTCTTTCCTGTGCACATTCAATCAGGAAATCAGCAATCTGTTCCATATGGGTACCTCTTTCAGAAGGCAGTCTATTGCCGGTTCTCCAACGGCTAACAAGGGACATATCAACATCCAATCTTTCTGCTAGCTGGGAATTTGTAATTTTTAGTATCTGCATCATTTTGGTAATTTTATCTTTGAATTTCATTTTCACGCTCCTTCCGGTTTCTTTAATAATTATATACTTTCAGTGACTTTTGTGCAATATAGTGATAGGTGAACATATGCCTAGTAGTGGAAGAAGTCAAAAAAGTCGTTGGATTTCAAAGTTTTAGGGTATAGATAAATACATAAAAGGAAAAGGAGATGAACTATGCAATTACAAGAAGTAAAAGGATTACCACACAAGGTTGTAAAGAATATTGAAGGAATTGATAATCTCAAGGTTTATCTGGTTCAGGACTTTAACCTTAAGCTCCTACGAAATATGGTTGAATTTGGACTGGATATTTTCGGCGATCTGGGAATGGATCAATGGGGACTTGTACCACAGATTAGGCATGGGAACGTCTATATAATGACGGAAGAAGGAAAGCATCAGGTTGTAGGCTTGGCGATACTTATGAGAGACTGGGAAGACTTCTACAAGGCTTACCTTTTTGATTACGCAATCTCAGAAGACTACCAGAGCATGGGACTTGGATTTGAGTTCTTAAAGATTATCGCAGAAGATCTTCTGGAACAGGGATTTGACAAGATGAGTCTTACTGTGGATGTAGACAATGAACCGGCGATCAGACTATACAGGGATAAAATTGGATTTAAGTCAATTCTATATTCAAAGGATGAGTACGGAAAAGGAGAAGACCGATTCAACATGGAACTTGACCTTGCAGGATTCCTTGAAAGAAACAAAAAAAGTAGATAAAAAAACTGGATGCTCACTTGAGCATCCAGTTTTTTACTTAGTCATTTAGAATATAGTTTTCAACTTCATACTTCTCTTGAATATCCTCGTACCAGACAGAGTAAGCTGAACTCATTTTTTGGTCCTTTAGGATATCTTCGATTTCTTCAGAAACATCTTCAAGTTTTGCTTCTTCAGTTGTTGTCTTATCCTCAACCTTGATAATATGGAAACCAAAGTCAGTTTGGACGGGTTCGCTTATATCACCAGGCTCCATACTGAATGCAGCTTCTTCAAATGGTCCAACCATCTGACCCCTTCCAAAGAAACCAAGTGAGCCACCCTGTGATGCATTTGATACATCCTTGGAGTATTCAGCAGCAAGATCTGCAAAATCTTCGCCATCATTTAGTTTTGTGATTATATCATTTGCTTCCTCTTCCGTGTCGACAAGTATATGACTTGCATTTACTTGTTCAGAAGTGTCGAACTCTGACTTGTTTTGAATGAAGTATTCCAAAACTTCCTCATCAGTCAACTCAATGTATGGTTCCATCAATGCTTCAATCCCAAGGTTCAATCGGATATTCTTCTTCACTGACTCCTCAGTGAATCCATAATATACAAGTGCTTCCTGGAATGCATCTTCTCCGCCATAGGACTCAATCATTACATCCATTTCTTCCTGGATAGCCTCATCGGAAATTTCCACATCATTGCTTTCCACTTCCATCATTACCATTTTCTCCAAAATCAGAGCTTCCAGCACCTCTTGCCCATTTTGCTGAATTAAGTAGTTGTAAAACTCATCTTTGGTAATCTCTTCATCATTGATCTTGGCAACAACTTCAACCTCTCCAGGCTCCTGAGCCTTTTCACAGGCACCAGCAAACACACCGATAACCAATACTAGCAGTAATAATATAATTTTTCTGCTGTGTTTTTTCGTTGATAATAAATTCATTGTAGGTCTCCTCCCTTTCATATCTATGTAAGTATACCACAAATTATTATTCAATTCATTGCAAAATTGTTACACTCAGGTGAAAATAATGTGAAAACACTGGTCAAGCTACACTCATTACATATTAATGCAATAATTGATTCTTTAAAGGGGTATATAGTAAAAATAAGGGAATTGGGAAAAAGAGGTGCGCTATGAACAGCATATATCATAAATTATTAAACAATGCTCCGATTGCATATTTGATTCTTAGGAAGGAGAACCTGCAGGATATGATTGTGCAGGATTACAATAAGCTTCTCATTGATTATCTTTTTATTAATGATGATATCAAGGGGAAGAAGATTAGTGATGCCTTTAATGAATTTTTGATTGAGCAGTTAAATGACATAGTGCAAAGTATTTTGGAAGAGGGAGAAGTTGAAGGTGTAATCTTCAGCAACTCATATTATTATAATATTAAAGGTATGAAACTGGAAGATGATTTATTGGCTGTTACATTTACTGAAAGGGCAGGCTATCTGGAGCACTATAGAAAAACTGAAAGAACCAGGTTGAAATTGATGGAGACTTTGCCGGGAATGATTTACAGATGTCGATTTGATAAAGACTGGACCATGGAATATGTATCAGAAGGCTGCAAGGACCTTACAGGCTATGATGTAGTCAGTCTTCTTGAAAACAATGAAATATCTTTTAATGAAATTATAGTTGAAGAATACAGGGAGAGTCTAAGGAATTTGTGGGAATTGGCTGTAAGGAACAAGGGTATGGTAAGAACAGAATATGAAATATTGACCGCTGCTGGAGAAAAGAAGTGGGTTTATGAACAGGGTCAGCCAGTTTTCGACCAAGAAGGAAAACTCCTAATGCTTGAGGGGATCATCGTTGATATAACACAACAAAAGGAAAGGGAAGAAAAAATTAATTATCTTACTTATTATGATGACATGACGGGAGTATACAACAGAAGATTTTACAACAACACAATAAAGGATATGGATTCGGAAGAATCCCTACCACTATCGGTCATAGTTGGAGATATCAATGGCTTGAAGCTTATAAACGATGCCTTCGGTCATGATTATGGCGATGAGCTTATAATAAAGACAGCAGAGCTTCTGAAGGAGTCAATAAGAAGTACGGACGTTTTGGCCAGAACAGGTGGGGATGAATTCGTTATAATGCTTCCAAATACAACATTCGAAATAGTGAAGAAAATCGTTAAGAGGATTATGGAGGAAGGTGACATACTTAATGAGCTTAACAGTGATTCGCCCGTAAAAATCAGTATTTCATTGGGTTATGCAACAAGGGAAACCATGAAAGAGGATTTGGATGAAATCATAAAGCTTGCAGAAGATCACATGTACAGAAACAAGCTGTTTGATCATAAGAGCACCCATAGCACAATAATCAAATCAATAAGAAATTCTCTACTAAGACGGGGAGAAGAAAATGAAGAGAATTTGACCAACATGGAGAAGGTAGCCAAGGAAATGGCCAATAGAATAGGATTCAACGAGGATATGACTGAAAAATTGAAAACACTTGTGTCAATCCATGATATTGGAAAAATTGCAATTGACACAGAGCTTTTAAATAAAGAGGAGCCTCTATCAAAGGATGAATGGGAATTAATAAGAAAACACCCTGAGATGGGATACAGGATAGCAATGGCATCAATTGAGCTTTCAGCAATAGCAGACTATATCCTCTCACATCACGAGCGGTGGGATGGTTCAGGTTACCCAGATGGGCTGAAATATGATGAAATACCTACTCTTTCGAGGATAGTTAGCATTATGGATTCATATGATGCCATGATAACAGAAAGGCCATACAAGGAGAAACTTTCAATAGAGGAAGCGCTTGAAGAAATCAGAAGGAATGCCGGTACACAGTTTGATCCTGAACTGGCAGAGATCTTTATTAAAATTATAAGTGACTTTTCTGCTTAGTTACATTTCATTGCAACTGGTTTTTGAATATTGGATTTTCATATTTGCTGGATTTGTGCTAATATATTAAATATTACAGAAAAATAACATAATGGAAGGAGACATTTATGGATGCAAGCTTTGAAACAGTTTTATTTGCCTTTGGACTAACAGTATTTGCCGGATTGTCAACAGGAATAGGTAGTGCATTGGCTTTCTATACAAAACAGACAAACAAGAAATTTCTCTCGGCAGCCCTGGGGTTTTCTGCAGGTGTAATGATATATGTATCCTTTGTGGAGATATTTCCCAAGGCAAGGGAATCACTGTCAGTGATCTATGGGGACCAGGGTGGACTTCTGGTAACTACATTGGCATTCTTTGCTGGAATAGCACTAATCGGACTTATAGATAAATTTGTACCCAAGGGTGAAAATCCCCACGAAATAAGAGATGTGGACGAAATGGAAGTTGGGGATGAAGAGAATGGTGAACTGATGAGAATGGGACTTTTCTCGGCACTTGCAATCGCAATTCATAAC
The DNA here is from genome assembly GCF_049310905.1 of Gudongella sp. DL1XJH-153. NCBI lineage: Bacteria > Bacillati > Bacillota > Tissierellia > Tissierellales > Tissierellaceae > Gudongella > Gudongella sp. DL1XJH-153. The sequence continues at coordinate 12,646 of NZ_JBMEMN010000019.1, read as the reverse complement.
TTTCCTGAAGGACTAGCTACCTTTATAAGTGCCCTGCAGGATCCAGCCCTTGGTATTTCAATTGCAATAGCTATTGCAATACACAACATCCCGGAGGGTATTGCGGTTTCAGTACCGATTTATTATGCAACCGGCAGCAAGAAGAAGGCATTCAAGTATTCATTTCTCTCAGGTCTATCCGAGCCTTTGGGAGCGATTGCTGGATACTTCTTATTGATGCGAATATTTGACGAAAGAATGTTTGGGATTATCTTCGCCAGTGTTGCAGGTATCATGGTCTACATATCCTTGGATGAATTGCTGCCGACAGCCCATAAGTATGGAGAACACCATATTGCAATATGGGGACTTATTTCAGGAATGGCATTAATGGCGACCAGTCTGATTCTCCTTTAAGGGACTGATTAAGAGTGCAAATGATATCACGAGAAGTTCAAATATATGGTACAATATTTAAAAGAAAGCAATATTGTATAAGAGGTGAAATAATGCCGTTACTAGAAACAGATAGGTTGATAATAAGAAGGTTTAAACTAAGTGACCTCAATGACTTTTACGAGTATGCAAGAGATCCTGCCGTTGGACCGGATGCAGGATGGGATTACCACCGTTCCAAGGACGAGTCTCTTTTTATATTGCACAAGTTTTCAAAGAGCAATGATATATGGGCAATTGAGCTGAAGGAAAATTCAAAGGTGATTGGCTCAATCGGGCTACACAGGGACAAAAAAAGGGAAAATAAATCAGCGAGAATGATGGGCTATGTTATAAATGCAAAATATTGGGGTCAGGGATACGCAACTGAGGCATCAAAGAGATTGGTCAGGTATGCATTTGATGTTTTGAAGGTGGACATAATATCAGCTTATCATTACCCCCATAATGAAAGGTCCAAGGCCGTAATCATCAAATGTGGCTTTAGTTATGAAGGCACACTCAAGTGTGCAACGGTAACCTATGATGGCAAGGTCTATGATGAGCTTTGCTACTCAATTACAAAAGATGAATATTTGAATAGACATGCGGAGAACAGGAGTTGAATTACTCCTGTTTTTTTGCCTCTATCTCAGTTCTAATGTATAATTGAAGCATCACTAACAAGGGGGCGATAGGATGAATGGGGATAATATAAAAATTGAGAAACTAAAAGAGTACATACAGCGACTAAACAACAAAGAAGACGGCAGGAAGCTGTATTTTGAGTACAAGGATGAGATATCATCAATAAAACCGCAGGATGCATTTAGAGTATTCCATGGACTGCTGCAGGATGGAATGACTGAAAAGGAAATACTCCAGTTCCTGGATAAAACAATAAATGTATTTCATGAAAGCTTGGCAAATCATAGATGGAAACGACCTGAAAATGACAATTTCCTCACTGACCTCCAGATGGAAAATGAAGCTCTCAGGAAGAAAACAGACTATATGAAGACCATTGTCAGGGAACCAAGATCACAGATTAGAAGAGAAAAACTGATACCGCTTATTGAGGAGCTAAAGGAATTCTATCCGCATTACACCAAGAAGGAGAACATTCTTTTTCCTTATATGGAGAAAAAAATGCCAAGATTCGAGGGGCTTGCAATTATGTGGGCGCTGCATGACATGGTTAAGAATCAGGTCCAGAATGCATTGGATAAGCTGAGAGACTCGAATAGTGATGATCACCAGGTGAATGTAGCGGTGGCTGAACTATTCTTTGGAATATTGGGTATCATAAAGAAGGAGGAAATAATACTTTTCCCTGCAGCCTGCGAAGTGCTCAGCGAGCAGGAATGGCATGAAATGCACAGACAAAGCTACGAGTACAGCTTTCCATTTATTGAGAAGACATGGGATGAAGAATTCCTGGAAGCAAATGAAATAAATGAAGATACAAGAATAGATGGCAAGTTCAGGACTGAAACAGGTGAGCTTGATTTCATTCAAATGGAGCTGATATTTGATTCTCTGCCGGTGGATATGACCTTTGTGGATGAGAACAACAAGGTAAGATTTTTTACAAGACCAAAGGACAGGATATTTCCAAGATCCCCTGCAATAATTGGCCGAGATGTAAACAAATGCCATCCACCAGACAGTGTACACATAGTTGAAGAGATTGTTGAAGCTTTCAGAAAAGGGGAAAGGGATACTGCAACATTCTGGATAAGAATAAAGGACAGGATGATTCTTATACAGTATTTTGCAATGAGAAATGACAATGGTGATTATAAGGGAGTTCTTGAAGTAAGTCAGGACATAACAGAAATTCAGGCCCTCCAAGGAGAAAGAAGACTGCTGGAGTGGAACTGATACGAATAACTAGACAAAACAGGAGAGGTGTTCAATGAAGAATTTAGGAAAATACTTTGCAATAGGATTAATGGCAACAATATTGACGGTATCTTCAGGTTGTGATACTGAAGCAGCTGCTACGGATGATATCAAGCTGGTTGTGGATGGAAAGGACATAACCCATTTGACTGAACCGGTAATTGAGAATGGAAGGACACTAGTTCCAATACGATTTGTAACAGAAGAAATCGGTGGAGAGGTAAGTTGGGACAATTCCACCAGGACTGTCAAGGCTTGGAAGGGAGACAAGTCCCTTAGAATGGTAATCGGAAGCAGAGCAGTTGAAATAGGAAATGGACAGGAAGCTGTTGTCAGTGATGTTGCACCGAGGATTATAGACAGCAGAACCTTTGTACCTTTAAGACTTATAAGCAACGGACTTGGTATTGAAGTCCAGTGGGATAACTCAAGCAGGACTGTTACTGTAAATTCAGACAAGTCAGCTACAGTTGAACCATTCTACAATCTGGACATAACCTCACACGCTCCAGGAAGCTACATTACTGGAAGTAGCAATATTACAGTGACTGGTGATTCAGCTTTGCTAAAGCAGGGAAACCAGCTGAGACTCTTGCTTCTGGACAAAAAGGACCATACAGGTTTTATCGTTGGAATGGCAGATGCAGCTGGTAGATCAGTTGAGTATATCCCTGAGGTGGATAATACAGGAGACAAGCTTCTTGTTGCAGGTATTTACGACTCCAACGGGAAATTTCTTGCTGGAGACAGCATTCCAGTTTCCGTAAGGGTTATTCCAGAGGCTGATATCAACGGTCTTGTTAATAATATGGTAGTTTCATCCGCACGGGAACTGACCCCAAAGACAAATTTCGCACCATATTCGGTTAAATATGTAATCACAAACCTGACCACAGGCAAGGTAAAGGTTGAGGAGAACAGGGACCCATATGGTACTTTTACCTGGAATCCAATGTCATATGACAGTGGGCTAAATACCATCCAGATCATTGCCCTGGATCACAGTCTGAATGAATATCCAGGAAAACAATATACAGTAAATGTTCAGGTTCCAAGAAGAATGACACTCTCAGGTGTTACTGAAGGCGCCACCATAAGAAATCCTGTAACCCTGATGGCAAACAGGAACTTTGATGTAAGGGAAACCCAGTTTGTAATGAGAGACCCGGCTACAGGCATTGAGACTGTATTGAAGACAATACCATACGGGACATATACATGGTTCCCAGGACCTGAGGTATCAGGCTCCAAGGAGCTGATGGTAAGGGTTGTGGATTCGCAAGGTACAACCGTAACCAGCGAACCTGTAAGAGTAAATGTTGACGGAACACCAAAGCTTCAGCTTCAGGGTATTGGACCAAAGCAGGTTGTAACAGGCAACACCGATCTTACCTACAGAAGCAATGTAGAATTATCCAATGTTCAGTTTGTTCTTACAAACAGGGCGACCGGAGCAAGCAGGACGATAGCGGCCGATCCTGATACAGGCAAGGGAATCTATACGCCACAGCCTCAGGATACAGCTGACTGGAGAATACTTGCACGTGGAAGCTACAAGGGAAATACAATAACCAGTGAAACCGTTGATTTTGAGGTTTATACAAAGGAGACCTTTGGACCAGTAAGCATAGTTCCCAAGGATCAGTTCCAGTTATTTGCTTCCAGAATGGCAATCGAATCATATAGGAAGACAGGAATGTCAGCAGCAATTCAAACAGCTCAGGCAATTCTTGAAACAGGATGGGGACAATCTGTTCCAAGGGACAAGTACACTGGAAAACCATCCAATAACTTGTTTGGAATAAAGGGTAGTGCCAGCAACGGATCAGTTATCTCCAATACATGGGAAGTATACAATGGAGTGACCTACAGAATAGATGCAGAGTTCAGAGCATATATGGATGTAAAGGAGAGCTGGAATGACCACAAGGTTCTTTTAGAGAAGGATCGCTACGGAATCTTCAGAGATGTTATGTACAACTCTACAATGGGTGCATGGGCCATCAGACGGGCAGGTTATGCAACTGACCCACAATACCCAATCAAGCTGATGAATATAATCAAGCAGAACAACCTTATGGAATACGACAAGGTTAGCTTCTAATACAGAAGAGATAATAAGTCAAAACAAAGGAAAAGATAATGAAAATAGGATATGCATGTCTAACAAAAGCGATCCCCTATACGGATTTCAAGGGAACCATACAGAAAAATGCAACACCAGACAGGTTGATTGAAATAACAACCCACAACCTGCAGACTCTGGAAAATATACTGAGATACAATGTTGAGGATGGCCTGAAGATGTTCAGGCTGTCCTCAGACCTTATCCCCTTTGGGTCCAGCCCTGTCAACAAGACAAAATGGTGGGATGACTTAAGGCCCCAATGGGAAAACCTGGGTAGAATAATAAAAGACAATGAAATCAGGGTTTCAATGCACCCAGGCCAATATACCGTCCTGAACTCACCTGATGAAGATGTTGTAAGCCGTGCAGTGGATGATCTTGTATACCATAATCTTGTACTGGATAGCCTTGGAGCTGATAATTCTGCAAAGATAATCATTCATATAGGTGGAGTCTATGGAGATAAAAAGTCTGCCATGGATAGATTCAAGGAAAATTATCTTAAGCTTCCGGATAGCATAAAAAATCGCTTGATCATTGAAAATGACGACAGGTCATACAGGATTGAAGAGGTTCTGGATATTGGAGTCCATATGGGGATACCTGTGGTGTTTGACAATCTTCATCACCTTGTAAACGGAGGAGGAGAGGACGACTCAAAGTGGATTGAGGAAGCAGGAAAGACCTGGAAGGAAAGGGACGGTCTACAGAAGATTCATTATTCCCAGCAAAACCCGGAAAGAAACCCAGGTGCACATTCAGAAACCATTGATATCAGTGCTTTGATGGATTATATTGATAAGAATATTCACCATGATCTTGACATAATGCTTGAGGTAAAGGATAAAAATCTTTCAGCAAAAAAAGGTGTCAATGCAATACTGGATACTGGGAAGATTGAAAACCTTGAAAAGGAATGGAGCAGGTACAAGTACAATGTTCTTGAAAGGTCACCGGAATGCTATCAGGAAATCAGGACGTTACTAAAGGACAAGAACTCATACCCGGTCAGGGAATTCTACAGTCTTCTGGATAGTGCCATGTACAATGCCGAACCATCCCAGGGAACTGTGATAAACGGAATCGAGCATGTATGGGGTTATTTCAAGGATATTGCAACAGAAAAAGAGATCTTGCGTTTTCGCAAGGAGCTTGAAAGATTCAAGGAGGGCAAGTTGTCACTTCAGGCTCTTAAAAACAGTCTCTGGAGACTGACTGAAAGGTACGGGGAAGCCTATCTTTCAAAGTCTTACTATTTTCACATTTAAGGAGTGAGAACCATGAGCAAGGGAGTATTTCACAAAATTGCACCGATTTATGGCCTCTTTTATGATCATCAGGTAAGGTACTATCGTAAAATTTTAAAGGAAAACAAGGATTTTTTTGATTTTAGCGAATACTCCTCAGTTGTTGATATCGGATTTGGAACAGGAGCCCTTTGCAGGGTATTGGCTGAGAATGGATTATCAGTAACAGGTATTGAACCAGTTGAAAAGATGATCAGGATTGCAAAGAAGAAAAACGCAGATATTGATGCAGATTGTGTAATGGCAGATGTTCTCCATGGCTTGCCTTTTGAAGACAACACTTTTGATGTTTCAATTTCATCATATGTAGCCCACGGCATGAAAAAGGAAGACAGAATGAAAATGTACAGGGAAATGGCAAGGGTTACTGGCAGGAAGATGATCATATACGATTACAACCAAGAGAGAAGATGGGCAAATGATTTTGTGGAATGGCTTGAGGGAGGAGATTACTTTAATTTCATCCAAGTTGTTCAGGATGAACTTATGGAAGAATTCGGTAATGTTGTCAAAAGGGATGTTGACGAAAGAGCAGCCTGGTATCTAGTTGATCTTTAAAAATATCTAAAAAGCTATTGACAAAAGTCGAAAGATATCCTAAAATATAGTTGTAAAAAGTTAGCACTCAAAGCTAGAGAGTGCTAGTTATTAAAAAATATTTAGAAAAGGAGTTGTTAAACATGGCAGGATTGGTACCTTTCAACAGAAGTAGTAACAAACCAGTTGGAAAAGGCTTTGGTGACTTTTATGGCATGCTTGATGACTTTTTTAGTGACGAATTTTTCTTGCCACAAAGAAGTCTATCAAGAGACACATTTAAAGTTGATGTGCAGGATAAGGAAAAGGAGTACCTGATAGAAGCCGAGTTACCAGGAGTAAAGAAAGAAGAGATATCTCTGGAGATTCATGATGGCCAACTTATAATTGGAATCCAGAGGGAAGAGAGAGTGGATGAAGAGAAAAAGAACTATATCCACAAGGAAAGAAGGTATAGTTCAATGAGTAGAAGCGTATATCTGGCTGATGCAGACTCTGAAAACATAAAGGCTAAGCTGGATGATGGGGTACTGACAGTAAGAGTACCGAAGCTTCAAAAACCTGAAAAGGAAACCAACAAGATTGAAATTGAATAAGCAGCTATCATAAGGCAGGAATCCTCGTGATTCCTGCCTTTATTAATAGGGTTATTTTCCATATAAGATAGATTTGACATTTGATTATCGGTTATATGATTAAAACTAGCTATTTATGGTATAGGTATAGTAATCGAAAATAATAAGGAGGTAATACGATGAGCGTACTAATTTATTCAACCCCATCTTGACCATGGTGTACTAAGGTAAAGGATTACCTAAACTCAAAGAATGTTGCTTACACTGACTATGATGTTTCAAAGGACCATGAAAAGGCAGTAGAGATGGTCCAGAAATCAGGACAAAGAGGCGTACCAGTTCTTGATATCAATGGACAGATAATTGTAGGTTTTGATAAGTCAGGAATAGACAAGATTTTAGGACTTTAAACAGAAGCTCCCTTTTGGGAGCTTTTCAGTGTCTACTCATAGGTGATTGCATTTGGAGTACATATATCAGAACATTTCATGCAGACAAGACAATCATTTTTGTTTATAAAATGAGATATGCTGTCTTTTTCAATTGCTAAAGCAGGACATACCTTAACACATTTGCCGCAATTAATACAGAGATCAGAATCCACCTTCATACCATGCTTTGAATTCTTGGAGCTTTTGCTCAGGATACTTCCATATGGACAGAGGAATCTGTGCCAGAGCTCTTCGTGGAAAAAGAAAGTAAGAACTACTCCAACAAGGAACAATACCGGTAGAATCGGAAGCGGTTCACCTGTTATTATTACTAGAAGGAACATCACAAAGAATAGGACAAGTAGTCCCCAACGGATAATTGGCTTTTTAAGCACCTCGGGTATTTTCCTATTCTTGATATTGTACTTTTTCTTTAATGCAGTTATCATTTCCATAAGGGTATTGATTGAACAGATCCACCCACAGTATAAACGACCTAGGAAAAAGGAGGCTGCAACCCCCAGGAGAAGTAATCCCATCCATAGTTGCGGCTTGTTGGTGACGACGAGAAAGATAAAAATCGCCAGGAAAATAAATTGTACAGTTTTTCTAAAACTTTTTTTCATATGTAGCTCCTTTCAAATTTGTGCTACTTTTAGTATACTTGTGAAATAAAAAAATGGGAGTTACCTATGAAACACAAATGGAGGATAAAATGAATTATATTATAAACATGATTTCATCAATTGAACCTTTCAACCAAATCGAACCTGAAAGACTAAATAAAATATCATTGGTGGAAAACATGAAATTAAGAAAGTTCAATAGAAATCAAATGATTTATCTTCAAGGAGAGAACTGTAATTCCATGGATATTGTAATTGAGGGTGCAATTGACATACACAGCATGGATCAGGAAGGAAACATGGTAACTCTTGCAAGATTTACAAAGGATGATATTGTTGGTATAAATCTCTTGTTTTCAAGTAACAATAGCTATCCTTTTTCAGTTATAGCAGTTGAGGATACAGAAATTCTCGAGATTACAAAGGATATTCTACTGGAGCTCTCCAGGGATAATCCAAAATTTACTGAATCACTTCTTAGAATAGTCTCTGATAAGGCACTTTCTCTTGCCAACTGGATAACTCATATTTCCATGAAGCCATTGAGAGAGAAAATTCTTGATTTCCTGGAGCTTGAAAGAAGAAAGCAAAGCAATGACAGAATAGTATTAACTGCAACAAAGAAAGAGATTGCTGAAAGACTCGGAGTACAGAGAACATCCTTAAGCAGGGAACTGCAAAAAATGAAAGAGGATGGAATTCTCAAGTATGACAGGGACTCAATAACACTGCTCAAGCGTTAGAAATAAGCCGAATAAATCTATCTTCAAATTTTCTGGCAACCCAGAATAATTCGTGGTATAATACTAGGGTATGGAGGTGATTTGATTGGCAAGGCCAACAAAAACAAGACGAGTATGTTGTCTCCCAGAGACTAATCTTTTCGGTCCCCTGAATAGAAGACCATTCGATGGTAGTCAAATTCTGATGACTGTAGAGGAGTACGAGACAATCAGACTTATTGATAAAGAAGGGTTAATGCAGGAAGAATGTGCAGAGAGAATGGATGTAGCCAGGACAACTGTACAAAGAATTTATATATCTGCAAGAAAGAAGCTAGCGGATGCAGTAGTGGACGGTCTTACCCTTAAGATTGAGGGTGGGTCATACAAACTGTGCGACGGAGATTGTGATCACGAATACTTCCATTGTGGAAGAAGACGTCGTCAAAGACAACACAGGAACAGAATATAATCAGCAGGATATTAAATTTTTAAATATCAAAAAATAAGAAAGAAGGCGTATTGTTAATGAGTGAAACTTGTAATGACAGCTGCAGTACATGCAGTGTAGACTGTAATGACAGAACAGAGCCAAAAAATGAGTTTGCAGTGGCTTTAAACGAAAAGAGTTCTGTCAAGAAAGTAATTGGAATTGTAAGTGGCAAGGGTGGAGTAGGAAAATCACTGGTTACATCGATGATGGCAGTCAACATGAACAGGAAGGGCTTCAAGACAGCAATAATGGATGCAGATATAACGGGACCATCAATTCCCAAGGCATTCGGCATTCATGGAAAAGCTGTTTCCGACGGAAAGTCGCTGATGCCTAAAATTAGTGACACCGGCATAAGCATAATGTCTGTCAACCTGATTCTTGAAAATGTGACGGATCCGGTAATTTGGAGAGGTCCAATTGTTTCAGGTGTTGTAAAGCAGTTCTGGTCAGATGTTGAGTGGGGAGAAATTGACTATATGTTTGTTGATATGCCACCTGGAACAGGTGATGTACCATTGACTGTATTCCAGTCGCTTCCAGTGGATGGTCTAATCGTTGTAACATCTCCACAGGAGCTTGTATCAATGATTGTTGCCAAGGCTTCAAACATGGCAAAGATGATGAATATACCAATACTTGGAATCGTTGAGAACATGTCATACTTAAATTGCCCGGATTGCGGCAAAAGGATAAACGTATTTGGAGAAAGCAAGGTAGAGCAGGTTGCTGCTGATCAAGGTATTGAACATTTTGCAAGAGTACCTATTGACCCAAGCATTTCTACTCTGGTTGATAGCGGATCCATTGAGCAATATGACGTAAGCATTCTGGATGAGCTGATTGATACATTCAAGTAATGTGAAAAGGAGATCGGGACAGCCTGGTCTCCTTTAATTTTTAATACAGGAGGAAATGATGAACACGAGAAAAATAGTTATGACAGGAATGTTTATAGCTCTGGGAATAGTTCTTCCCATTGCGTTTCATAGTTTCAACATGGGAGGACCGGTTTTCCTTCCAATGCATATACCTGTTTTGATGGCAGGCTTGACCCTTGGACCATTGGCAGGACTTTTTACAGGAATGATAACTCCGATACTAAGCAGTGTTTTGACCGGCATGCCTCCAATGTTTCCAATGCTTCCAATTATGATTTTTGAGCTGGGAGTCTATGGTTTGACATCAGGATTTATCGCCAGGGAATACCCGGGCAAGATATTTTTCCCATTGATAGCAGGGATGATAGATGGAAGGGTTGCAGCAGCCATAGTGGTATTTGTTTTAGCTACATTCTTTGGGGTAGATATCTCTCCGTGGACATTTATTAAAGGTGCCATTGTGACAGGAGTACCTGGAATACTGATACAGCTTGTAATAATTCCTCCTTTGGTAAAGGCCATAAGGGGATCAACAGGTTTACAGGCTAATAGAACATAGCTCATTGCTATGAGCATTTATGGCTGCAGACAGCAGTCATTAGAATAGGAACGGTGATAAAGTGAATAATTTCAAAAGACCAAAAAAACCAATACTTTATTATTATGTAATCGCCATGATCATAATAATAATACTCAATATGTTTGTATTTCCAAGGATGATGGAGTCCGACATAGAGCAGATTGATTACGGAACATTCCTTCAGATGCTTGAAAACGGAGAAATAGATGTTGTGGAAATCAAGGACAACGACATATTTATACAGGAGAAGGGAACTGATACGGTATTCGTTACAGGAACCATGGATGATCCTGAACTTGTTCAAAAGCTGACAAATTCGGATGTAAAGTTCTCAAGGGAGATATCTGACACGACACCTTCTCTGTTCAGCACAATCTTTTCCTGGATTATAACAATAGCCATATTTGTTGCAATTGGTCAGCTTTTTGCCCGATCAATGCAGAAGAGGATGGGTGGGGGAAACGATGTTCTTTCCTTTGGAAAGAGCAATGCAAAGATATATGTTGAGTCACAAACCGGCAAGACCTTCGAGGATGTTGCTGGACAGGATGAGGCAAAGGAAGCCCTGGAGGAGATAGTTGACTATCTTCACAATCCAGGCAAGTACAAGGAGATCGGTGCAAACCTTCCAAAGGGAGCACTGCTTGTAGGCCCTCCGGGAACAGGTAAGACCCTTCTTGCAAGAGCAGTGGCAGGAGAGGCCAAGGTACCCTTCTTCTCGATTTCAGGTTCTGAATTCGTTCAGATGTTTGTAGGAATGGGAGCAGCAAAGGTAAGGGATCTTTTCAAGCAGGCACAGGAAAAGGCGCCCTGCATAGTATTTATAGACGAGATCGACACCATCGGCAAGAAACGTGATGGTGGAGGCATTGGAGGCAACGATGAAAGGGAGCAGACCCTTAATCAGCTTCTAAGCGAGATGGATGGTTTTGACGGCAAGGAGGGAGTGGTTATCCTTGCAGCGACAAACAGACCTGAGGCCCTCGACAAGGCGCTTTTAAGGCCTGGAAGGTTTGACAGGAGGGTTCCGGTAGAACTGCCCGACCTAAACGGCAGAGAGGCCATTCTGAAGGTTCACGCCAAGGAAGTCAAGGTTGACCCTGACCTGGACTACAACGCAATTGCCAGGGCAACTGCCGGAGCATCTGGAGCAGACCTTGCAAATATGGTAAATGAAGCTGCACTAAGAGCTGTAAGACAGGGAAGGGAGCGGGTTACCCAGCCAGACCTTGAGGAATCCGTTGAGATTGTAATTGCCGGATACCAGAGAAAGAATTCCGTTATTTCCACTAAGGAAAAAAGGATTATTGCCTACCACGAAATCGGTCATGCTCTTGTTGCAGCAAAGCAGACAGACTCAGATCCGGTTCACAAGATAACGATAATTCCAAGGACATCAGGTGCTTTGGGCTATACCATGCAGATAGCAGAGCAGGATAGCGTTCTTATGAGCAAGGAGGAGCTCTTCAACAAGATTGTTACAATCACAGGAGGAAGGGCGGCAGAGGAGCTTGTATTTGGCTCAGTAACAACTGGCGCTTCCAATGACATTGAGCAGGTTACAAAGATTGCACGGGCAATGGTTACTCGCTATGGAATGAGCGAAGATTTTGACATGATGGCTTTGGAGACACAGACCAACATGTATCTTGGTGGAGATTCATCCCTGGCATGCTCAGGAGAAACCTCTTCAAGGATTGATGCCGAGGTGCTTAAGATAATCAAGGATGCACATGATAAGGCCAAGAAGATTCTTGAGGAAAATATGGATAAGCTAAGGGAGCTTTCCAATTATCTGCTAGAGATGGAAACAATTTCAGGAGAGCAGTTTATGGATATATTGAACAAAGTTGAAGAGGAATAAGAGGATGCCAGCAGATAATTATCTGCTGGCTTTAATTTTGTCATCTGTAATAAGTGCCCAGCGAATTTCTTAAGTGGTTGTCATAAGTGCCCAGTGATAGAAATATCCAAAATGGGGGTGCGGATGTTTTTTTGGACTCTTTTTAGACAATTCCAAGACTTTTCCGGTAAGCTTTTATGCTCT